>JACMMK010000506.1 GCA_014379045.1 Burkholderiales bacterium | reverse complement strand
GTCGCGCATCGCGCGTTCTCGCTGATCGATCGATGCGGCTGCTGCGACTTTTCCGGATTCTTCAGGTCACCTACCGCTACGGTCTGGACAGCTTCGTCCTGGGCCACGAGCGGTTCCGCGCGCTGCGCCCGCTGCTGCGTCTGAAACCCGCGGGACGCCGTGGCGATGCGCCTCGCGGAGAACGGTTACGGATGGCGCTCGAGGCGCTCGGTCCGATCTTCGTCAAGTTCGGGCAGGTGCTGTCGACGCGCCGCGACCTGATCCCGCCCGACATCGCCGACGAGTTGGCGCGACTGCAGGATCAGGTGCCGCCGTTTCCGAGCGCGCAGGTGTTCGAGACGCTCGAGCGCGTCTACGGCAAGCCGGTCGATCAGGTGTTCGCCTCGTTCGATCCGGTGCCGGTGGCGAGCGCCTCGGTGGCGCAGGTGCACTTCGCGGTGCTGCCCGACGGGCGCGAGGCGGCGGTCAAGGTGCTGCGCCCGGGGATCGCCCGGGTGATCGAGAACGACCTGGGCCTGCTCGACGCTGCGGCGGGTCTGATCGAGGCCGTGTGGGCCGACGGCAAGCGTCTGCGTCCGCGCGAGGTGGTCCACGAATTCCAGAAGCACCTGCTCGACGAGCTCGACCTGATGCGCGAGGCCGCGAGCGCGAGTCAGTTGCGCCGCAACTTTGCCGATTCACCGTTGCTCACCGTGCCCGAGATCTACTGGGACTGGTGCGCGACCGAAGTGATGGTGATGGAACGCATGCACGGCATTCCGATCTCGCATATCGACGAGATTCGCGCGGCCGGCATCGACATTCCCCGGCTTGCCAGCGCGGGCGTCGAGATCTTCTTCGCGCAGGTGTTCCGCGACGGGTTCTTTCACGGCGACATGCATCCGGGCAATATCTTCGTCGGTGCCGACGGGCGCTACATCGCGCTCGATTTCGGCATCGTCGGCACACTCACCGACGGCGACAAGAACTATCTCGCACAGAACTTCCTCGCCTTCTTCCGGCGCGATTACAAACGCGTTGCGACTGCGCACCTCGAGGCCGGGTGGGTGCCTGCCGACACGCGCATCGACGAGTTCGAGGGCGCGATCCGTGCAGTATGCGAGCCGATCTTCGACAAGCCGCTGAAGGAAATCTCGTTCGGCAAGGTGCTGCTGCGGCTGTTCCAGACCTCGCGTCGCTTCAACGTCCAGATCCAGCCGCAACTCGTGCTGCTGCAGAAGACGCTGCTCAACATCGAAGGGCTGGGCCGCGACCTCGACCCCGACCTCGATCTCTGGAAGACCGCGCAGCCGTATCTCGAGCGCTGGATGAACGAGCAGATCGGCTGGCGTGCTTTCGTGCGCGGCGTGCAGGACGAAGCCCCCGGCTGGGCGTCGACGCTGCCGCAACTTCCACGGCAGATCACGCAGGCGTTGCGTCCGGGTCGCAACGAAGCGGTCGTCGTCGAACTGCGCCGCCTGATCCGCCAGCAGCGGCGACAGGCTGCGCTGCTGTCGATCATTGCGGCCGCGCTGGTCGCGCTGTTGGCGGCGGTGTTGCTCCGGGGCGGGTAATCGCTGGGGCTGTGCGCTGCGTGGTAGATTTCGAAGCGAGTCCCCTTAGCCGAGGAAGCACGATGGCCCGCCACGAGATAGAGCGCTACGCCGAGTCCTACTATTCGATGATCTGGTGCGGCCCCAAGGGCTATCCGGAACAGGTCAATGCGGGGCGCTGCTATCAAACCGGCCTGCTCGGCATGGCGCGCTACCACGGCGAACCGGACACGTTGTTCGCCGATGGATCGACCGGCGATGGCTTCTCGTTCCGTTGGTGCCCGGCCTGGGGCGCGCCCGCGTTCAATGGTGGCAAGGGTGCGTTCCACGAGCTGTGGGAGTACCTGGGCGACGCGCTGGGTTTGCGGGTGCTCTGGGAGGAAGACCAGGAGGGCGGGTTTGACGAGGCCTGGGCGCGGTTGCGCGCGCTGGTCGATCGCGATATCCCGGTGCAGGTCGGGTTGCACTTCAGCGTGATCAGCGCGTGGGCGGAAGCGAATTCACCCGCAGTGGCGATCCGCGCGCAGCGCCCGGCTGCGAAGTACGGCTTCGGACATCACGTGGTGGTGTCGGGCTATGACGACGAAGCCGGAACGGTGACGGTCTGGGAACCCAACGACGCCGTGGCGCACGCGCGCTTCACGTGTCCGATCGATGCGTTCCGCAAGGCATGGGCCGCCTCCGACCAGCGCATCGAGGGTCACTATTCGGCCTGGCCGCACCATCATCCGTGGCACGACGGGCCGAGTCTGCATGACGGTTACGGTCCGTTCTGCATGGTCTGGATCGAACCCGGGCGAGATCCACGTTGGGACATCGCGTCGTCGATCCGCCACAGCTATCGACGCAATCTGAAGATCCTGCGCGGCGAGTATCCGAAGCCTTATGCGCTGTTCGGCAACCAGTGGATGATTCCGCACTGGGAGACAGGTGCACCCGGCATGGCGCGCTGCGCACGCGCGGTGCTCGACGGCACGCTCGGCGATGTGGTGCAGGTGGATGGCAGCGCGCGTGCGCTGTTCGCCGAGGCGCAGATCCCGAACCACGGTGTGATGGGGCGCGCGTCGGCGGCCGGGTATCTGCAACGGGTCGCCGCAGAGCTGGACCTGCGCGGTCTGGCATCGACGGCGGTGGCTGCCGCCGCGCGCCTCATGGCGCTCTCTAGCGACCGGTTTCGCGAACTGCGCTACGAGCGTGACCTGCGCCGGGCCGGGGAACTTCTTGCGGGAATCGCGCAGACCGAGCTCGCCGCACTCGCCGACATGGAGGTCGGCTGGGAGTCGGTTCGACAAATCACCGAGCACGCGCTTGCGTCGCGTGCGGCGTAACTAGGCGCACCGTCGTCTTCAGGTGCGCGTCATCGAGCGACGGCACGTTCCGACCTGCGTCGGGCGCCGCGCCCGCCAGCATCTGAACGCGCTTCAATCCACCCGCGCCCCCGACGACTTCACCACCGCGCCCCATTTTGCGATCTCGGCGCGCACATAGGCGACGAACTCGTCCGGAGGCATGCCGCCCGGCGTCCCCCCGAGTTGCAGGAACCGCTCGCGCGTCTCCGGCTCGTTGACCAGCTTCACGGTGTCGGCATGGAGCCGGTCGACGATCGGCTTCGGCAGGCCGGCCGGGGCCATCAGCCCGTGCCAGCCGACGACGTCGAATCCCGGCAGCGTTTCCGAGACCGCCGGCACCTCCGGCAGCACCGTCGAGCGCGTTGCGCTGGTCACCGCGATCGCGCGCAGGCGGCCGGCCTTCACCAGCGGCAGCACCGACAGCATGCTGTCGAACATTAGCTGAACGTGTCCGCCCAGCAGATCGGTATGTGCCTGCGGGCTGCCCTTGTACGGCACATGCTGCATCTCGAATCCCGCCAGGGTCTTCATCAGTTCGCCGGAGAGATGGTTCGAACTGCCGTTGCTCGACGACGCGAAGGACAGCTCTCCCGGACGCTTCCTGCCGAGTGCCACCAGATCGCGCACCGACTTGACGGGAAGCGACGGGTGCACCACCAGCAGGTTGGGCGTCGCCGTGAGCACCGTGATCATCGTGAAATCCTTGATCGAGTCGTACGGCAGCTTCGGATACAGGCTCACGTTGATCGCATGCACGATCGAGCCGAGGAACAGGGTGTACCCGTCGGCTGGTGACCTGGCGACGATCTCGGTGCCGATCTGCGTGCCTGCACCCGGCCGGTTGTCGACGGTGACCGGTTGCCCGAGCCGCTCCTGCAGGCGCGGGGCGACGATGCGCGCCACCACATCGGAAGGGCCCCCGGGCGGGAACGGCACGATGAAGCGTATCGGCCGTGCCGGCCAGGCAGTTTGAGCGAGCGCCGGTGCAACTTCGCCCAGCGCAAACGGCAGGGCGAGCGCGGCCGCGATTGCGCAGCCCGGCGCGCGGCGATGGCGGCAGGTGGGCAAAGGCTTCGGTTTCGGCATCATCATCAATCTCCGTCACGCGTCGTGTCGACGATAGGGTGGCGCATGCGACATTCGGCGGCACGCCGGTGCAGACCGGACGAACACCGGCTGGAGGCGCGTCGTCGCGCCGCCGTCGGTGCGTTGGCGCCGCACTGCGGAAGCACTATGCATGCCGCCGAGCGCCGGTGCGCTGTCGTCACGCCATTGTCCCCTGCCAGCGCTGCTGCCGATGGCACGGGAGTTGCATCGGCCCGACGCATCCTTTTGCGCCCGGAGGTGTCGTGATGAATCGCGGAACGATCGCTGCAAACGCACTGCGCTGGATCAGGCGATCGCTGCTGTTGCTCACCGCACTCCATGCAGCCCCCTCGTTCGCGCAGGAGAAGCTCACCTTCCTCACCAGCTGGTACGCGCAGGCCGAGCACGGCGGCTTCTACCAGGCCGTCGCCACGGGCATCTACAAGAAGTACGGGCTCGATGTGACCGTCCGCATGGGCGGTCCGCAGGTCAACGGCCTGCAGCTGCTCACTGCCGGGCAGGCGGACTTCATCATGGGGTACGACTTCCAGGCGCTGAAGGCGATCGAGCAGGGCATCCCCGTCGTCGCCGTCGGCGCCTCGTTCCAGCACGATCTGCAGGGCATGATGACGCACGACGACGTCCCGAGTCTGGGCAGCCTCAAGGGCCGGACGATCCTTGTAGCCACGTCGGGCCGCACCACGTGGTGGCCATGGCTCAAGGCCAAGTACGGCTACACCGACGAGCAGATCCGCGCGTACACGTTCAATCTGCAACCGTTCTTCGCCGACGGCAAGCTCGCGCAGCAGGGCTATCTGTCGTCCGAACCGTTCCAGGCCGAGCGGGCCGGCGTGAAGACGAAGTTCTTCCTGTTCGCCGCCGACGGGTATCCGCCGTACGGTGCGACCATCGTCGGCATGCAGAAGATGGTGAAGGAACGCCCCGAGGTGGTCGCCCGCTTCGTGCGCGCATCGCTCGAGGGCTGGAAGAGCTACCTCGACAACCCCGCCCCGGGGAATGCGCTGATCCGCAAGGAGAACCCGAACATGACCGAGGAACAGCTCGCGTACGGCGTCGCCAAGTTGAAGGAGTTCAAGATCGTCACCGGGGGCGACGCCGCGAAGCTCGGCATCGGCGTGATCACCGACGAGCGCTGGAAACGGACGTTCGATTACATGGTCGGTGCCGGGTTGCTCAAGGGCGATGTCGACTTCCGGCAGGCCTATACGACCCAGTTCGTGAAGGACACGAAGATCATGCCGTGAGCCACGCGAGGGGAGCGGACAGTGCTCAGTCCGGTTCCCGGTGCGGTAGTCGGTGTCGTGCCTGGCGCGGTGCCCAGTGCGCGCCGCCGCCGGGTACGCACCGGGCGCGTACACAGAAGTGCAGCCGTCGCTCCACGCCTGTGCATGGAAGCCGTCGCCGAGCCGCGATCCCGCACGCAACTGCGGGTCGTGCCCGAATGGCATGTCTCTTGCTCGAATGACTCCCATCGATCGAGAGTAGAAGCGCACAGCCGGCAGTCCTGCGCCGGCCGGTGATTGCTCTCCAAAGGATTTTCCTTGGGAGCGCGCTTGCTGATGAACGATCACCAGCACGGAACCGCGTGGGCAGCCCGGGCCATGCCCGACACCGCGCCCGTGGTCGAGGTGCTGTCGGCCGAAAAGGTCTACCCGAACGGCACCCGTGCCCTCGATCCGGTCGATCTCGCGATCCAGGAGCGCGAGTTCGTCACGCTGCTCGGTCCGTCGGGCTGCGGCAAGTCGACGCTGCTCAAGATGGTCGCCGGTTTGCTGGCACCGTCGGACGGCCGTCTGCGCTGGTGGCGGCAAGGCTTCGATGCCGTCGGTACCGAGGGCAGGAAGCTGGTGTTCGTGTTCCAGGACCCCACGCTGATGCCGTGGGCGCGGGTCGAGGCGAACGTGCGCCTGCCGCTCGATCTGGCGCGTACG
>JACMMK010000054.1 GCA_014379045.1 Burkholderiales bacterium | reverse complement strand
TGGGTGCGGGCGGTGGCGGCGGCGCGGGCGCGGGTTTCGGCGTCGGTGGCGCAGGTTTCACCGGCGGCGCTGCGGCAGAAGAGGTCGCGGGAGCGGGGGGTAACGCGGACCACAGTTCGGCGACCACCGGGGCGCTTCGTTCGCTCTGGATATGGAACCCGTAGGTCAGCGCGACCAGTGCTACGACGTGGACAGCGAGCGCAAGGCCGCCTGCCAGTCCCAACCCCGGTTCATCGCGCGGGTCCAGTATCGGGTTTGCCCCCCCGGTACGAATCAACGCGGTCATGCGCGTGCGCTCAACGTCGTGCGTCGCATCGTTGCGCTACGGTCGCCGCAGTCACCCTCACTGCGTTCGCGGCCTGGCGAGCAGGCCCACACGCTTCACCTGATTCTGCTGCAGCAGGTCCATCACATCGAGCACCGCTTCGTAGCGCACCGCCTTGTCGGCCGCGATCACCACCGGGCGCTCGGGCGCACTGCTTTGCACTGTCTGGATGAACTTGACCAGTTCCGCCCGCGACAACTCGCGCTCCGGGCCGGCGCGCGCACGGTCGCGCAGCGCGAGCGTGCGGTCGGCACGGATCGTCACCTCGATGGGCAACACCGGGGCGGTCAGCGACTGTCCGACCGACGGCAGTTCGATCTGGCCTGGGTTGGTCAACGGTGCCGTCACCATGAAGATCACGAGCAGCACCAGCATCACGTCGATGTACGGCACGACATTGATCTGGTTCATCGCGCGCCGGGGACGACGCTTCCTGATCGGGGTGCTCATCGTCTCTCTCCACCGCACAAACGTGTAGAACGGGTTGGGACGATGCGTGAGCCCGACTCGGTTACGTCGATCCCATCACCTTTCAGGTGACGGGTCCCTCGCCGCGGGCCTCGCGTGCTCATCGTCTCCCTCCACCGCGCAAACTCGCAGCACGGGTTGGGACGATGAGGGAGCCCGACTCGGTTACGTCGATCCCATCACCTTTCAGGTGACGGGTCCCTCGCCGCGGGCCTCGCGTGCTCAAGATCGCCCGGTCGGACTGCGCATCGGTTCAGCCCTGCCGCTGCATGATGTTGGTGAATTCTTCCATGAAGCTCTCGAAGCGCACCGCCAGCCGGTCGATGTCGTAGCTGAACCGGTTGTACGCGAGTACCGCGGGGATCGCTGCGAAGAGCCCCATCGCGGTGGCGATCAGCGCTTCGGCGATCCCTGGCGCGACCAGAGACAGCGTCGCCTGGGCGACCGTCGACAGCCCCATGAACGCGTGCATGATGCCCCACACCGTGCCGAGCAGCCCGATGTAGGGCGCGACCGAACCGACCGAAGCGAGGAACGCGAGATGATCCTCGAGCGTGTCCATCTCGCGCTGGTAGGTCGCGCTCATCGCGCGCCGGGTGCCGTCGATCGCCGCACTGCGCTCGATGCCGTAATCGGCGGGGCGCTCCGCGGTGTTGCGCTTCAACTTGGTGAACTCGCGGAAGCCCGATTCGAAGATCCGTTCAAGGCTGCCCGAGCGATGCTTCGAAGCGGCCGCGGCCTGATAGAGGCTGTTCAGGTCGCCTCCGCTCCAGAAGTCCTTCTCGAACACCTCGGTGTCGGTCTTGGCACGCCGCAGCACGAACATCTTGCGGAAGATGTACCACCATGACAACAGCGAGGCGAGCAGAAGGCCGAGCATCACCAGCTGGACGAACAGGCTCGCGTTGGCCACCAGGCCCCATACCGACATGTCTTGTGTCACGTTCATCGTCTGGCGTCTTGTCTGGTTGCGTTCGCTACGGCGAGGGTCGATCGGGTACGTTCGCGACGGGGCGCGTGAAGGGTTCCAGCGCCGCGCGCAGCGCAGCAGGGATGGCGATCGGTTTGAAGTTCGCGGCCGATACGCACACGAGCGCAAGGATCGCACGCACCGCGCAAGCGCCATCGGTGCGCTCGACCGTCTGCGAGAAGGTCGCGGAACTGCGACCCAGGCGCATCACGCCGGCGGTGATCGTCAGTGCCTCGTCGAGCAGCGCAGGCTTCAGGAAATCGATCTCGACGCGGTGCAGGACGAAGAGCACACCGTCTGCCGCAAGCCGGCCGATATCGAAGCCGAGCGAACGCAGCAGCTCGGTGCGCGCGCGTTCGAGGAAGTTGAGATACGCGCCATGAAACACGACCCCCCCGGCATCGGTATCCTGATAGTAGACGCGCACCGGCAACCGAAAGTGCTCAGCAGCCTCGCCCATCAGAGCCGCCGACTCAGCGCGGCTCATCCCAGAGGTCCATCGATTCCGTGCGGCGCGGCTGGGTCAGTCCGAAATGACGGTACGCGAGCAAGGTCGCGATGCGCCCGCGCGGGGTACGCTTCAGATAGCCCTGCTGAATCAGGAACGGCTCGATCACATCCTCGATCGTATCGCGCTCCTCGCCGATCGCCGCCGCGAGGTTGTCGACGCCGACCGGACCGCCTTCAAACTTCTCGATCACTGCGAGCATCAGGCTGCGATCCATCACGTCCAGGCCGACCGCATCGACATCGAGCATCAGCAGCGCGGCGTCGGCGACATCGCGCGTCACCGCACCGTCGGCGCGCACCTGCGCATAGTCGCGCACCCGGCGCAGCAGACGATTCGCGATCCGCGGCGTGCCGCGCGCGCGGCGTGCGATCTCGAGCGCGCCGTCATCGACGATTTCGCATTCGAGCAGTTGCGCCGAGCGGATGACGATGCGGCGCAGCTCTTCAGGCGTGTAAAACTCCAGGCGCGCGA
>JACMMK010000505.1 GCA_014379045.1 Burkholderiales bacterium | reverse complement strand
TCGATGCCCGCTTTTCCCACGACTGGCGCAGCACGCTACCCGCGCTCGAAGCGTGGCACGGGCAGATCGTGAAACGAAGTTCGTTCGAGCGGACCGCCCCGCCGGGACTCGCGATAGGATAGACTTTTGCAACATTCGGCAGCCACGCGAATTCCTAGCAGACATCGACGTTTCGGGAGCGCACAGGGTCGAGCCGGAGGAGCGCAGGGAAAGTGGTGGGGTCGAGCGTGGGGCGACGACCCCTGTGACGCGACGTTGCGGGTCGACCGTGCACCGCACGCAATCACTGGACGCGGGACGCAGCGCAGGGCCTCACAGACGGTCCAAGGCGCAACAACAGGAGGAGGGCTGATGAGAGTGCGCATTAGTCGGTGTCTGCTGGCCATCATCGTGCTGCCCACCGTTTGCCTGGCGCAGGGCTACCCGGCGAAGCCGATCCGCATCATCGTGCCCTACGCGCCCGGGGGCTCGACCGACGTCGTCATCCGCACGATCGCCCCGCGGCTCGGCGAAGAGTTGGGCCAGACGATCGTCGTCGACAATCGTCCGGGCGGTACGTCGACGATCGGGCTCGATCTTGCCGCGAAGTCTGCGCCGGACGGCTACACGTGGGGCATCTCGAACATCGCCTACGGCGCGAATCCGAGCATGATCAAGCCGATGCCGTTCGACGCCGAGAAGGACCTCATTCCGGTCAGTCAGATCTCGGTGGTGAGCCTGGTGCTCTCGGTGCATCCGTCGATTCCCGCGAAGTCGGTCAAGGATCTGATCGGACTGGCCAAGGCGAAGCCGGGAGAGTTGAACTTCGGCTCGGCCGGCAACGCGAGTGCGAATCACCTGGCGATGGCGCTGTTCATGCAGCGCACGGGCGCCAACTTCGTCCATATCCCCTACAAGGGCGGCGGGCCCGCGGTGGTGTCGCTGCTCGGCAATGAAACCGCGATGTTGTTCGCGACGATTCCGTCTGCGCTGCAGTACATCCAGGCGGGGCGCCTGCGCGCACTCGCGGTGTCGAGGGCACAGCGCAGCAAGACGCTGCCCGATGTTCCGACCGTCGCCGAGTCAGGGGTGCCCGGCTACGAAGCGATCGAATGGAACGGCGCGATGGTGCCGGCAGGCACTGCGTCGTCGGTGGTGAACCGCATCCATCAGGCGATCGTCGCCACGCTCGCCACGCCCGGCATGACCGAGCGCCTGGCGGCCTTCGGCGCGGAGTCGGTGGGCAGTTCGCCGCAACAGTTCGCGGAGTTCATCAAGTCGGAGCTCAGCACGTGGTCGCGCGTGGTGAGAGAGACCGGCATCACCGCCAACTGAGCGACCCTCGATTTCTGCGCGCGTTCGCGCCGGCGGTCGACGAACCCACACCTCAACGAGTGCAGAACCGATGAACGATGAATTCGACGTGGTCGTCATGGGTGGCGGTATCGCGGGGCTGACCGCGGCGAACCGGGCCGCGCAGCAGGGGCTAACGGTCGCGCTGCTGGAACAGGGCACCGATGAGCGGTATGCGTGCAATTCGCGCTATTCGGGCGGCGTCCTCCACATCGCCTGCCACAACGTGAAGGAGTCGCCGGAGCAGCTGGTCGAGGTCATCGAGGGCGCGACCGAGGGCAAGGCCGACCCGGTGCTGGCGAAAGCGCTCGCGAACACCGCAGGACGCGCAGTCGACTGGCTGCGCGACGAGGGCGCGAAGTTCATCCGGGTCGGCAGTATCGTCTGGCAGCAGCATGTGCTCGCGCCGCCACGACCGATCGTGGCAGGGCTCGACTGGAAAGGGCGCGGTCCGGACGTGACGCTGCGGCAACTCACCGCCAACCTCGAGCGACGCGGTGGACGCGTGTTGCGGATGACGGGTGTCGCGCTGATGGAAGTGCAGGGTCGTTGTGTCGGCCTGGAAGCGAAGGACGCGCAGGGCGCACATCAGTTGCGCGCGAAGGCGGTGGTACTCGCCGACGGCGGGTTCCAGGGCAACGCACAGATGGTGCGCGAGTACATGGCGATCGATTCGGCGCGTGTGATGCAGCGCGGTGCGGGCACCGGTCGCGGCGACGGCCTGCGCATGGCGAAGGGCGTGGGCGGGCGCCTCTCCGAGTTGAGCTACTTCTACGGCCACATGCTCTCGCGCGACTCGTTCAGCAACGACAAGGTGTGGCCGTACCCGCAACTCGACGAACTCGGCACTGTCGGAATCGTCGTGAACGCAGCCGGCGAGCGCTTCGTCGACGAAGGGCGGGGCGGGGTGTTCGTCGCCAACACGATCGCGCGCTCGGCCGATCCGCTCGCGACGTGGGCGATCTTCGATCATGCGGTGTGGGAAGGGCCCGGCAAGGCGGCACGCATCCCGGCGAATCCGAACCTCGAGAAGGCGGGCGGTACGATCGTGCGCGCTGCAACGCTGCAGGAACTCGCGTCGACGACCGGTCTTCCCGCAGAGCGGCTCGAACTCACCATCGGTGCCTACAACGCCGCACTCGCGAATGGCGCGCTCGATACGCTGAATCCGCGCCGAAGTGCGGCGCCCATCGCGCCGATGCCGATCTCGACCGGGCCGTTCTACGCGGTGCCGATCTGCGCCGGCATGACCTATACGTTCGGCGGTATCCACGCCGACGAGCACGGTCGCGTCGTGACCGATTCGGGGCGTCCGATCGACGGTCTGTATGCCGTCGGCGCCACGACCGGCGGTCTCGAGGGCGGTAGCGGCGGCGGTTATGTCGGCGGCTTGATCAAGAGTGTGTCGTTCGGTTTGCGTGCGGCCGAGGACCTTGCGGCGCGGCTGACCCAGCGGGTTCCACTGCAGTAGTCGGATGCGGCCGACGCCGTTCACGCGGTCGATCTCGGTTCTCGCGAGCGAAACGCTTGCCTGGGAGGCGCGATGATCTTCATGAGCCAGAGCGGCATCACGGACCCGGCACGCGCGAGCGCGTGGGACGCGTGGTATCTGGAGCACCTCGCGCTCATGCGCACGGTACCAGGGATCTCTTCGGCGCAGCGTTTCGGCACCCTTTCGGCAGACGCGCCGCCCTCGCTCGCGATGTACTCGGTGACGTCGCCCGACGTCTTCCGCGATCCGTATTACCTCTCGGTACGCGGCATGGGCGAGTGGCGCGAATGGATCGACCCGCGCTTCTATCGTCGCAACCTGTTTGCGGGTCTCGACTTCGCGCCTGGGGTTGGCGCCGGTTCGGTGATGCTCGTCGCAGACCGCGGCACCCCCGATGCACCCGGCGCCGGCGCTGCATGGATCTGCCTGACGGCTGCGGGGATCGACGAGTCGACGCCGTATCGGCTCATCGCCGTGTGCAGTGACGCCGAGGGCGTGCAGGTGGCGCGCCGGACGGACTGCGCGCTCTACCGCCCGGTGACGTTCGACGCGCCGCACCGATGACCGGGCCTCGTCATGCGCTCGTCGCCGGTGCGACCGGCCTGATCGGCAGTCGGGTGGCGCACCATCTTGCGACCAGCGGGTGGACGGTTGTGGGTTTGTGCAGGCGCGCGCCGACCGGCGCTTCGTTTCCGTTCGTCGAGGTGGACCTCGCAAGTGCCAGCGCATGCCGAAGCCGCCTCGTGGGTCTGGACGCCGTCACGCATCTGTTCTACTGCGCACGCTTCGATCATCCCGAGGGCGCGTTCGAATCCACCGAGATCAACGGCGAGATGCTCACCAACCTGCTCGATGCGCTCGCTGTGCAGGCACCGCAGCTCGCCCATGTCAACCTCGTGCACGGCACCAAGTACTACGGCCATCATCTCGGCCCGGTGCCCTCGCCACTCACCGAAGACAGTCCGCGCGGCGCCGGCGGCACCTATTACTTCGCGCAGGAAGACCTCGTACGCGCGCGCAGCCGAACCGCGCGCTGGCGCTTCAGCATCGCCCGCCCGCATACCTTCCTCGATGCGGGCAGCGACGAGCCGCGCAGCTTCGCGCTGTTGCTCGCAGTCTACGCGACGATCATGCGTGAGCTGGGGTTGCCGTTCGACTTTCCCGGGACGCAGCGCAGTTACGCCGCGCGCACCGTGTTCACGTCGCTGCCGCTACTGGCACGGGCGGTGACCTGGATGGCGACCGATCCGCGCTGCGCGAACCAGGCGTACAACGTCGTCAATGGGGACGCACCGGCGTGGGCAGAACTCTGGCCGCGGTTCGCGCGCTACTTCGATCTGCCGCTGGGCCAGCCGCGACCCTTCGACCTCGCGACGTTCATGGCGACGAAGAAGCCGCTATGGCAGTCGATCGTGCACCGGAGCGGCTTAATCCCGGCGCAGCTCGACGAGCTGGTGCTCTGGCCGTACGGCAATTACGTGGTCAGGGCCGAATGGGACATCGTGTCGGCCATGACGAAGGCAAGACGGGACGGCTTCGCCGAGTCCGTCGACACCGCCGCCGCATTCGAGTCGGTATTCGATCGGTTGCGAGCGCAATCCATCGTGCCCTAGGCAGGAGAAACGCTATGTCCCCCACGCGACGCGTTCATGGTCTTGGTTCCCTGGCTGCCATCATGTGCACGGCGCTGTTGCCTGCTGCCGTCCTCGCCCAAGGCGTCTACCCAGAAAAACCGGTGCGCTGGATCGTGCCCTGGCCACCCGGCGGCGGTGCCGATGTACTTTCGCGCATGCTCAGCCCCTATCTTGCCGACGCGTTGAAGCAGCAGGTCATCATCGACAATCGCGGCGGCGCGGCCGGCAACATCGGCGCGGAGCTGATGGCACGCTCACCCGCAGACGGCTACACGATCGCCTTTGCCTACTCGGGCACGCATACGATCAACCCGCACATCTACAGCAAGCTGCCTTTCAAGGACTCGGATTTCGCACCGATCATCTGGCTCTCGTCGGTTCCACAGGTGCTCGTCGTGCACCCGTCGCTTCCGGTGAGCACGGTCAAGGAACTCGTCTCGCTGTCGAAAGCGCGACCCGACCAGCTGACCTACGGCTCGAGCGGTAACGGCGCGATCAATCATCTGACCGGCGAACTGTTCAACATGAAGACCGGCAGCCGGATCGTCCATGTGCCGTACAAGGGCGGCGGACCCGCGGCGATCGCGCTGCTCTCCGGCGAGATCGGCATGATCTTCGGCGAGCCGGCGACGATCGTGCACCATGTGAAGAGCGGCAAGTTGAAGGCGATCGCCGTCACCAGTGCCAAGCGCGCGCTGGTGATGCCCGCGCTGCCGACGATGGCCGAAGCGGGTATCGCGGGCTATGAAGTCACGTCGTGGAACGGTGTGCTGGCCCCTGCCGGCACGCCGGGCGAGATCGTCGCGCGACTGAACGCGGCATTCAACAGCATCGTGGCCGCGCCCAACGTGCAGAAACGCATGCTCGAGTACGGGTTCGAGCCGACCGGCGGGACGCCCGAGCAGTTCAGCGAACTGATCCGCTCGGAACTCGCGAAGTGGGGACCAGTCGTGAAGGCGGCTGGGGTGCGCGTCGATTGACCGGCGCGGGGTCGGCCACGGGTGCTGACCTCTGCTGCGCACCCACGGCGTCCTTGACCGCCAGATAGGCGAACGTCATCGCCTGGCCTATCTGCGCGCCCGCACCCGGATACTCGCCACCGAACGCCGAGTGCATGTCATTGCCGCAGGCGTAGAGGCCCCTGATCGGCTGCCCGTGTGCACGGCACACCTGCGCGGCGGCGTTGGTGAGCAAGCCGAGGCTCGTCCCCAGCGGCGTCGGTACGACGGCGACGGCATAGAACGGCGGTTCGCTGATGGGTCCGATGCACGGGTTCGGGCGATGAGAGGCGTCGCCGTTGGCACGATCGTACGAGCTGGTGCCTTTGCCGAATTCCGTGTCGACGCCGGTCGCGGCGTCTCGATTGTTCTGCGCCACCGTGGCGACGAGGCCGCCGGGGTCGACGTCCACGGTACGTGCGAGATCCTCCAGCGTCTCCCCGATCTTCAGGTAGCCCTGGTCGATGTAGGGCGCCAGCCGCGGTGTCATCGGCCGGATCAGACCGAGGCCATACTTCCAGAGGAATCGCCGATCGCAGACCAGCAGGGCGGGAATGGTCTGGACGACCCGCTGCGAGCGATACATCGCACGGACGAACTCGTGGTACGAGACCGCCTCGTTCACGAAGCGCTTTCCGGCACGGTTCACCGCAACCAGCCCGGGCTTCGCACGATCGAGCACGATGTGCGGGTAGACGGCGGTCGATCCATCGGCACGTCGCGTGATCGAACTCGGGAACCACAGTGCATTGTCTGCGCCGACGGTTCCGAGCGTGGCACCCGCGTCGAGCGCAAGATCGAGCGTGTCGCCGACGCATCCTTCGGTTGCGGGCGTGTATTGCGCAACGGGTTGCGGGAGGTAGCGCTCGCGCATCAGCGCGTTGGAGGGAAAGCCACCCCCGGCGAGGATGACTCCGCAACGCGCACGCAGCCGAAGACGCTGCCCGCCGTGCTCGACGATCAATCCGGAAATCGCGTCGTCTTCGTCGACGAGTGCCTCTGTGACGGCGTCGAACCACACCGGCACGCCGCGCCCGAGAAGGCCGCTGTACAGGCGAGCGGCGAGCGCGTTGCCCAGCACCAGCCGCGTGCCGCGGCGAAAGCGCAGGCGGTCGACGCCATAGCGTAGCAGCAGGCGGACACCGAGCATGCATGCCTTCAACGAATGGGTGGATCGCACGAGCTGCGCCGCTTCGCCGCGCGTCACCATCATGCCACCGAGCAACATCAACTCGGGCAGCGGCGTGCCGACACGTTCGAAGTCCTTGCCGAGCGTGCGCCCGTCGAACGGCAGCGGCTCGAGCGGACGTCCGCCCTGGGCCGCGCCGGCAAACTCCTGCCGGTAGTCGGGTGCGTGCTCGTAGCAGCGGAAGCGAACGTGCGCGTGCTGCTCGAGGTAGTCGAGCATCAGCGGCCCTGCGGCGAGAAACGCCTCGATCATCGACGCGTCGGCCCGGTCGCCGGCGAGCGCTTGGAGATAGGTGCGCGCCGACGCGGCGTCGCCCGAGATGCCGCGGCGGCGCTGCTCGGGATTGTCCGGAATCCATACCGTGCCCGACGACCGTGCGGTCGTGCCGCCGATCCGGCTGGTCTTCTCGATGAGCAGGGTGCGTGCGCCTTCGATCGCGGCGATCAGCGCAGCCGTCATGCCGCCCGCTCCGGCACCGAGGACGATGACGTCGTACTCGTCGTCCCACGCCGCGCGTGGCGCCTCTGCCGCGATGCTCACAGCTCCTCCTCAGCGCCTGGCGACACCGCGGTTAAGGTGCGTGGTGACCGACCTGGCCACACGATTGCGGCGCCCTCTTCACGGTAGAATCTTAGCTCGCTTCGACGCTGCCGAAGGGCCCGCGTTCCCGACGCAACGCCCTGCGCCGCAGAGGGCGGAAGCGAGCCGGGACCAGCGCGTTGCGGACATCCCAACCAGGAGGGGAAAGCGGATGAACAAGGAACTCTTCGAGCACGGCCAGAAAGTTCGCCGCGAGGTGCTGGGCGATGCCTATGTCGATGCGGCTACGAAGAACACGACCGAGTTCAACCGGCCGTTCCAGGAACTGATTGCCGAGTACGTGTGGGGCACGCTGTGGAGCAGGCCCGGCCTCGACCGGCGGACGCGCGCGCTGATCAACATCGGGATGCTCACCGCGCTGGGGCGCACGCAGGAAGTCGAGATCTATCTGCGCGCCGCGCCGAACATCGGGATATCCGAAGAGGACGTACGCGAAGTGTTGATGCAGACGGCGATCTACTGCGGAATCCCTGCGGCGCTGGACAGTTTTCGCGTCGCCGAGGCGGTCTTTCGCGAGAAGCCGCCGGCGGCCTGAACGCGTCGGCACGCGCGCGCCGTCGCACCGTCGGACGCACCCTCGAACAGTATCGACCTCCTTCAACAAGGAACGACATGGATCTGGAACTCGCAGGCAAGACCGCCCTGATCACCGGCGGTTCACGCGGCATCGGTTTCGCGATCGCGCAGTGCCTCGCGCGCGAGGGGTGCAACCTGCACCTGGCTTCGCGCAGCGCCGAGGACCTCGACGCGGCGCGTACGAAACTCGCACCCGAACGCGCGATCACCGTGCAGTGCCACGCGCTCGACCTGGGCCTCAGCGCGAACATCGCGAAGCTGGTCGACGCGGTCGGCGACGTGGACATTCTGATCAACAACGCGGGTGCGATCCCGCAGGGCAGCCTTCTGGCCGTGGACGAGGAACACTGGCGGCAGGCCTGGGAGCTGAAGGTGTTCGGCTACATCAACCTCACGCGCGCGGTCTACGCGAAGATGAAGGCGCGTCGGAAGGGCGTCATCGTCAACATAATCGGCTCGGCCGGCGAACGGCCCACGCCGAACTACATCGCCGGCAGCACCGGCAACGCGTCGCTGATGGCGTTTTCACGGGCGCTGGGCGGTGAGAGCGTCGACCACGGCGTGCGCGTCGTCGGCCTGAATCCCGGCTCGATCGAGACCGACCGCCAGCGCGTGCGCTGGCAGGAGCGTGCGCAAGCCAGGTTTGGCGATCCCTCGCGCTGGCCTGAGCTCGTGACCGACGCCCCGATGGGCCGCCTCGGCAAGCCCGAGGAGGTCGCCGACGTCGCGGTGTTCCTGGCGTCGGCCCGCGCGTCCTATGTCAGCGGCACGATCGTGACCGTCGATGCCGGCAAGCTGTCGCGCAATCCTGCGGCTTAGGGCCTATCGACAAAAAGGCTCGCGCAATTCCGTGCTGCGCGCATGAATGAAAGACAAGTGAAGCGTCGCGAGTCTGAAATGGAATTGCTCAGACCACCTTGCGCAACCGAGAGCGATGAACTCCTGGCGCTCGCGGTCAGCACCGGGCTGTTTTCGACGGACGACGCGAAAGATCTATTCGGTAGTGTACTGAGTCAACTCCACACGGGCACACTGCCTGAAGGGCACGCGGTGGTGGTAGCTCCCGATTCTGATGACCGGCCGATGGGCTGGGCTTACTACGCACCCGAACAGTATGCGCCGGGCGTCTGGAACCTGTGGTGGATCGGAGCGCGGCCAGAGCGGCACGGCACCGGAGTAGGCGTTGCGTTGCTCGAGCATGTCGAGCGCGCGGTTCGTACCCATGGCGCGCGAATTCTAGTCATCGAGACCAGCGCACTCCATTACGTGAGTCGAGCGCGGAACTTCTACACACGCCAGGGCTATCAGGAGTGTGGGCGCATCCCGGATTTCTATGGCACAGGCGAGACGAAGGTGATTTTCGTGAAGCGCCTCTTCGCAGCGCCGTGAGCGAGCCTCTACCGATGCAAGCAATCGTTCTGCCTGCTCCCGACTCGCAGCGCTAGCGCACGACGCTTTCCCAGGATGGAGCTTCGCGCGCTTCCAAGCTGAGGTCGTACTGCGCACAGTTCCCCCGGTGCACGACCTGCACCGGCAGCAGAATCTCCTTCGGCACCGCCTCGCCGCGCAGATGGCGTAGCGCCGCCTCGGTGGCGATGCACGAGATCTTCATCGCGTCGAAGTCGGCGCTGGCGAGCAAACGACCCGCTTTGATCGCCGCGACGGCATCCGGAATCGCATTGATGCCGACGACGTGCGCGTGACGTGCGGCGGCATCCAGTGCCTCCAGCGCCCCGAGTGCCATGCTGTCGTTCGTCGCGGCGACGCCGTCGATACGCGGCAGATCGGCCAGCAGCGCCTGCATCGCGAGCCTGCCTTTTTCGAACAGGAACATTCCCTCGCGCGAGCCGACGATCCGGATCCCGGGCCAGGCCTGCGCGGCGTCCTCGAAGCCCCGCAAACGCTCGCGGCTCGTGATCGTGCCCGGCGTGCCTTCGAGGATCACGACGTCGCCCCGCCCGCCCATCGCCCGGTACAGGAACGCGCCGGTGAGCGCTGCGAGTCGATGGTTGTCCGAACCGACGTACGTGACGTAATCGTCGGCGCGATCGAGCTGGTTGATCATGTTGAAGACCGGTACGCCGGCGGCGGTGAGCTTGTGCGCCCAATCGTCCATCAACGTCCCGTGCACCGGCACGAATACGGCGGCCGACGGACGCGCGGCGAGCGCCTCGTCGACCAGCAGACGCTGTTCGTCGACGTTGTCGGGGCGCTGCGGCACGTAGTGCACCGTCGTCGCACCCATGCGTTCGGCGACCCGATCCGCACCGAGCCGCGCCGCGTGATACGCGGGATTGAGCCGGTTCTTGGTGAATACGGCGATCGTGGGACGGGTCATTTCGTGCGACCGGTGAGTCAGCGGGTTGCGGGGGACGAGCGCAGCGATGCGCCGGGCACGATGCGCGCGAGAAGCGACATCTCCCGGTTCATTCGATCGAAATGCCGGCGCTTCTGGCGAGGCCTGCGATGCGTTCGCGCTCTTCCTTGATGAAGCGGGAGAACGCCGCGGGCGACTCGGGTTGGACGGTCGCCCCCTGTGCGCGGACCGATTCGACGACGTCGGGCGAGCGCAGCGCGCGCAGGAGTTCCGCGTGCAGTTTGCTGGTGACCGCCTTCGGCGTGAGTATCGGCGCGGCGACCCCGAACCATTGCGTGCTTTCGTAGCCCGGCACGGTTTCGGCGACGGTCGGCAGCTCGGGCAGCAGCGGGTCGGGCTTGGCGCCCGTCGTGGCAAGCACCCGGATACGCCCCCCTTTCGCGTGCGGCATCGCGACGATCGGCGACGTGAACTGGCACTGCACGTGGCCGGCCAGCAGGTCGTTCATCACTTGCGCGGCGCCCTTGTACGGAATCTGCGGAATATCGACCTTGGCCATCGTGTTGAACAGCAACCCTGCGATATGCGTCGGCGTGCCATTGCCCGCGTGCCCACAATTGGCCTTGCCGGGATTCGCCTGCACATGTTTGATGAAGTCCGCGACGGTGGTCACGCCGAGCGCGGCTTGCACCACCATCACGTTGGCGACGGACGCGATCCGCGTGAGCGGCAGGAAGTCCCGATCGATGTCGTAGGACAGCTTGGACTTCAACGCCGGCAGACCTGCGAACACCGTGGTGCTGCCCACGAGCAAGGTGTACCCGTCCGGCGCAGCCGTCTTCACCAGATCGACGCCGATGACGCCGCTGGCGCCGGCACGCGGATCGACGACGAACTGCTGGCCGGTCTGCGCAGTCAGCTTGTTGGCGAGGATTCGGCCCAGAATGTCGGGCGAGCTGCCGATCGCATTCGAGACGATGATGCGCACGGGCCGGACGGGGTACGGCGAGTCGGCGGCGAGCAGTGGCGCTGTGCCGAATGCCACGCCGTAGCCCACGGCGAGCGTGCGAAGCAGGCGACAGCGACTCGGGCCGTGCGCTTGGTGAACGTGCGAGCTTGCAAAGCCTGTGACTTCGCGATTCATGACATTCTCCTCCTGGGTCAAGTGCATGACTTCCGGACCGATCGGTCTATCGATATGTGCCGATCTTCAGTGAAGCGTGCCTGTCTTCAGGCGGAGTCGTAGAGCGAATCCCAGCCCATCCGCGAGAGCGCCTCGACCGACAGATCGATGTCGGCGTCGGCGTGGGCAGAGACGATTTCGAGGATCGGGCGCCGACGATGCGGCAGCGCGCCGAGCAGCGCGCGCGCGTGTTCGAACGGAACCGTGCCGGTGCCCACCGGACCGTGGCGGTAGATCGAGCGGTCTGTATCCGAGACATGCACCGAGTGCAGGCGCGGCGCCACGCGGCGCAGGCCGTCGGCCAGGTCTTCGCGAATGAATTCGGCGTTGGCGATATCGTAGACGACGCCGATCTCGTCCGAACCATAACGTTCGAGCGCACCCATCAGGCCGACGGCATCGGGCAGAAAACAGAACGGCATGTTCTCGACGACGAGCTTGACGCCGGCCCGACGCGCAATCGGGAGCAGTGCATCGAGCGCGCTGAAGAACACGCCCGTCAACGTCTCGACCGGCGCAGGAAAAAGGGGATTCGCCTTGCCGGGACCGATCACCACCGCCTCGGCACCCAGGTCACCGGCAAACTCGACGATGCCACGGACGATGGCGAGCGAATACGCCCGCATCTCGAGCGTGGCCGCCGCGAGGTTGATGTCGAGGTTAGGCTGGTTGAGGGTACGTACCGCAAGACTGCGGCTTTCGAGAAAGCGCACCAGTCGTTTGCGCTGCGCCCCGTCGAGGTCGGCGGGCCAAGCGTGACCCGGATACATCATCAGCTCGAACTCACGGTAGCCCCGGTCGGCCAGCGCGGCGAAACAATCGACGGCCGTATGGCTCATCGTGTAGGCGTAGGTGTTGACCGCGTACTGCGCGCGGGCGGCTTTGCTGATCCCTTTCATTGGGTTCGCGATCGTGCGCGTCGGAGGCTGCGCGCAGCAATCGCCTAGGCGGCGAGGGTCAGCGCAATCAGTCGGGCCGCTGCCGTGTCGGCACGATCGAGGTGCCGACACGCATCGATCAGCTGGACGTATTGGGTTTCAGGCACCGGCAGCGCGGGGGTGACCGGTCGAATGCGCCGCACCTGTTCTTCGAAATCCCAGATGAACTCCTCGCCGGTGCCTTCCTTGCTGTAGTGCCGCCCATCCTTGGTGAAAATCGTGATGCGCGGCCCGAACAACGTCCTGCCCACGACCGGGATCAGCGTGACCCGGTGCATCAGGTCGAGGACCTCGGGCGGGTCGGTTTCGTCGGCGGTCGGGTCGACCGGTCGCGTGATCGGGTACCCGCGTTCGACGGCGCCGTAGGCGGTGCAGTACTGCGTGCTGCGTACCCTGGGCTTGCCGTCCATCGTGGGGTTGCGAAATGCCGGGCTGGGATACTCGGTCTCGAACCAGTTCACCAGCGCTTCGATTCGATCGATGTCCGCATAGCGGAGGTCGTGTTCGGCGCAGAGCTTCGCCGTGACCTCGACGTGTGCGATGTTGTAGCCCGATATCGAATAGATTCGATAGAGCGTTTCGAGAAAGGTCCAGCGTCGACCGAGGTCCTTGGTGATGTCGGCGAGGTCCGTGCGGTTCTTCCCCGTGAAGCTGTAGCGCAGCTCGCCGGTCGCGCTGCCCGCATAGGCGTGATAGAAGCCGGCGTCCCCCTCGAGCGTGGTCTCGCCGCCGGGTGCGCCCTGCTTCG
>JACMMK010000504.1 GCA_014379045.1 Burkholderiales bacterium | reverse complement strand
GCCAGTGCGAGTCGAGGTCTTGTCACGCTTCAAGTCGCCGAAGGAGTCAAAGGATCTGCTCGCGCGTGTCGCCGAAGGCCGCGTGGACATCCTGATCGGCACGCATCGCCTGCTGCAGGCCGACGTCAAGTTCAAGGACCTCGGCCTCGTCATCGTCGACGAAGAGCAGCGTTTCGGCGTGCGCCAGAAAGAGGCGCTGAAGAAGCTCCGCGCCGAGGTGCACCTGCTGACCATGACCGCGACGCCGATCCCGCGCACGCTCAACATGGCGATGGCGGGCTTGCGCGATCTTTCCATCATCGCCACGCCGCCGGCGAATCGCCTGGCCGTGCAGACGTTCGTGACGCAGTGGGATCCGGCGCTGCTGCGCGAGGCGTTCCAGCGCGAGCTCGCGCGCGGTGGCCAGGTGTATTTCCTGCACAACGAGGTCACCAGCATCGAGCGCATCGCGAAAGAGCTCGAGGTCCTCGTTCCCGAGGCGCGTATCCGCTTCGCGCACGGGCAGATGCCGGAACGCGAGCTCGAGCACGTCATGCTCGATTTCTACCGGCAGCGCTTCAACGTGCTGGTGTGCACGACCATCATCGAGTCGGGCATCGACATCCCGAGCGCGAACACCATCATCATCGATCGCGCGGATCGCTTCGGGCTTTCGCAGCTGCACCAGTTGCGCGGACGCGTCGGGCGTTCGCACCACCAGGCGTACGCGTATCTGCTCACCCACGATGAAGCACCGGTCAGTGCCGACGCGCGAAAGCGCCTCGATGCGATCCAGATGATGGAGGAACTCGGGTCGGGGTTCTATCTCGCGATGCACGACCTGGAGATCCGTGGCGCAGGCGAGGTGCTCGGCGACAACCAGTCCGGCGAGATGCAGGAGATCGGCTTCGGCATGTACACCGAGATGCTGGCCTCGGCCGTGCGTTCGCTGCGCGCCGGCCGCGAGCCCGACCTCGACGCGCCGCTGTCGGCGACGACCGAGATCAACCTGCATGCGACGGCGGTGCTGCCCGACACCTACTGCGCCGACGTGCACGAGCGACTCGTGTTGTACAAGCGGCTCGCCAACTGCGACAGCGTCGACGAACTCGACGCCCTCGCCGAGGAACTGGTCGACCGCTTCGGCGTGCTGCCGGACTCGGCACGCACGCTGGTCGAGACCCACCGGCTGCGCCTGCTGTCGCGTCCGCTCGGCGTGTTGCGCATCGACGCAGGCGCCCACGCGATCCAGATCCAGTTCGTGCCCAACCCGCCGATCGATCCGCAACGGGTCCTCGCCCTGGTGCGCAGTCGGCCCGGGCACCGCCTGGTCGGGTCGGAGAAGTTGCGTATCGATGTCACCCTCGCGACCACCGCCGAACGCGTCGAACTGTTGCGCAGGACGCTGCAGGCATTGGCGTCGGGGTCGACGCCGGCGCTGGGCAACGAGGCAGGCGCGTCGGCCGCTCGAGTGCTCGAAAAACCGTCTGCGAACCCCGCTGGCCAGTCCACCGAGGGCGCGCGCGCCAGATCGATCGTGCGCCTGCCGGGGTCGGCGTCCCGGTCCGCGTCGAGCGCGGTGCCACGTTCGCGACGGGCCGGCACACGATGACCGAAGCGGCGGGGGCGATCGAGCGCGACCGCACGCTGGTCATTCAGGGGCTCGAGGTCGACACCCGGGCGCTGAAGACCCTCGCGCGATGTACCGGTGCAAGCGCGATCGAGGCGTTCGCCGAAAACGCCTTTCGCCTGCGCGGCGCTTCCGCGCATGACGATATCGCCACGCTTTGCGCAGCCGCACGCCTCGACTGGGCGTGGGTGCCCACCGAGCGCCGGATCGATCGCTTGAAGCTCGTCGCGTTCGACATGGATTCGACGCTGATCACGATCGAGTGCATCGATGAACTCGCCGACTTCGCAGGACGCAAGGCCGAGGTGTCCGCAGTCACCGCAGCCGCGATGCGCGGCGAACTCGACTTCGCGCAGAGTCTGCGCCGGCGCGTGGCACTGCTCGCCGGCGTGCCGGCGTCCGCGCTCGATGCCGTGTATGCCGAACGACTGCGACTCTCTCCGGGCGCCGAAGCGCTGGTGCAGCGACTGCGCCGTCTGGGCGTCACGACCCTCCTCGTCTCGGGCGGCTTCACCTTCTTCACCGAGCGCCTGCGCGACCGGCTCGGCCTCGACTTCGCGCACGCGAACACGCTCGCGCTCGCGCATGGCCGGCTCACCGGCGAGCTGGTCGGGCCGATCGTCGATGCCGACGCGAAGGCGTCCGAGTTCGCACGTCGGATTCAGGCGCTGGGCCTGAGCGCGCCGCAGGTGCTGGCCGTCGGCGATGGCGCCAACGATCTGAAGATGCTCGCGCTGGCCGGTGTCAGCGTCGCCTGGCGCGCGAAGCCGGTGGTGCAGCAGGCGGCAACCCATGCGTTGAATCATTCGGGTCTCGACGGCGTACTTGCGCTGTTTCATCCGGCCATCGACCCGACGACCGACGACGTGACCGGCGGCTGAATGCTCGACGCCCTGATCATCGGTGGTGGCCACAACGGTCTGACCTGCGCCTGTTACCTCGCGGCGGCCGGACTGAAGGTGCGCGTGCTCGAGCGACGCAGCGTACTGGGCGGCGCCGCAGTCACCGAGGAGTTTCATCCGGGCTTCCGCAACTCGGCGCTCGCCTACACGGTCAGCCTGTTGAATCCGACGGTGATCCGCGACCTGCGGCTCGCCGAGCACGGCCTGCGCATTCTCGAACGTCCGCTCGCCAACTTCCTGCCGCTGTCGGACACGAGCTACCTGAAGGTAGGCGGCAGCCTGGCTGCGACTCAGGCCGAAGTCGCCAAGTTTTCCGAGCGCGACGCGCTGCAGTTGCCGCGCTACTACGCGATGCTCGAACGCGTCGCCGATGTGCTGCGCAGTATCGTGCTAGAGACCCCACCCAATGTCGGGGGAGGCGTCAGCGAGATGCTGCGCGCACTGGCGACCGGCAATCGGGTGCGCAAACTGACCATGCCCGAACGCCGCGACCTGCTCGATCTGGTCGCCAAGAGCGCGGGCGACCTGCTCGACACGTGGTTCGAATCGGCACCGATCAAGGCCGCGCTCGGCTTCGACGCAGTGGTCGGCCACTATGCGAGCCCGTACACGCCAGGCAGCGGCTACGTGCTGCTGCATCACTGCTTCGGCGAAGTGAACGGCAAGCGCGGCGCCTGGGGGCATGCGGTCGGCGGCATGGGGGCGATCACCCAGGCGATGGCAGCCGAGGCGCGCCGCCGCGAGGTCGAACTGCATACCGATGCGCCGGTCGCACGCGTCATCGTGCGCGACCGGCGCGCGGCCGGCGTCGTCCTCGGCGACGGCACCGAGATCGCCGCGCACTGCGTGATCGCGAACGTGAACCCGAAGCTGCTGTATCGCGACCTGATCGAACCGTCCGCGCTCGACGCCGAGTTCCTGCAGCGCGTCGCAGGCTACCGCTGCGGCTCGGGCACGGTGCGGATCAACGTTGCGCTGTCGGCGCTGCCCGACTTCACCTGCCTTCCGGGACGCGAGGCAGCACCGCATCATCGGTCGGGAATCATCTGTGCCCCGTCGCTCGCGTACATGGAACGGGCGTTCTTCGACGCGCGTGACGGGGGTCTCGCGCGCGCGCCAATCGTCGAAGTGCTGATCCCGAGCACCGTCGATGATTCGCTGGCGCCGCTTGGACAGCATGTGGCGAGTCTGTTCTGCCAGCAGTTCGCTCCCGAGTTGCCCGACGGCCGCTCGTGGGACGCCGAGAAGGACGAAGCCGTGCGCCGCGCGTTCGCGGTCGTCGATGGCTTCGCGCCGAACTTCAGTGCCGCGGTGATCGGCTACAAGGCGTCGACGCCGCTCGATCTGGAGCGCGACTACGGACTGATCGGCGGCGACATCTTTCACGGTGCGCTGACGCCCGATCAGCTCTACAGCGCACGACCCTTCCTTGGATACGCCGACTATCGCGCGCCGATCCGCGGGTTGTATCTGTGCGGATCGGGTACCCATCCCGGTGGCGGGGTGACCGGCGCACCCGGACACAATGCCGCACGCGAAATCATCAACGACTGGCGCCGGCGGCGCATTCCGCACTGACGTTTGCGTACGGGCTGCCGCGCACGCGCACGGAGCGGAGTCGCCGATGAAGCGCAGTGCCTTGTAGTGTTGTTCGGTATCCGCTCGATGGGGCGAGCCGCAGCGTGACTGGGAGAGAACGGAAGCGCGCCGATTATCTTGGCAGAGCACACGGTAGACGTTGGAGCGAGTAAAGGAGGCGTTCGGGCCAGCCCCGAGGCCCGCGGACACGAGCCCGCGCGCAGACGCCGAAGGCTTGGCCACGAGCCATTAGGCAATGGCCGACGGGGCCCTGCGGTATCCTTCGGCCATGGATCATCGTGCGCAATCCCGATTGAACGGTCTGTGCGGTTATGTCGTCGACCGCATCACCCATCTGCGCTCCGACGACGCGTGGCTGGCGGCGCGGCTGGCCGACCCGACCAGCCGGATCGTGCCGGTCTGGCGTAACCGAAACCTGATCCGCATCGGCGCTGACCTGTCCGCGCTGATGCTCGAACGCGCCGATGCAGACGATCTGCTCGCGGCCACCGACACGGTCGTGCTGCTCGGTGAAGACGAGGGGATCGCTTACTTTGCCGTCGGCGTGTCCGGGCACGATGCCGAACCGCATGGCCGGCTCTGCAGCCTCGGCGAGTTCCGCGACCTGCGCGACACCGCGCCGCTGCTGCATGCGCGCGAAGGCGCGCTGCTCGCGCATGCGCGCGCGATGATGTTCTGGCATCAGACGCACCGCTTCTGCGGCACGTGCGCGGCGCCGACGCGCATCGCCGAGGCCGGCCACTCGCGCGTGTGCACCAGTGAATCGTGCAAGCGTTCGGTGTATCCGCGCACCGATCCCGCAGTGATCATGGCGGTGAGCCGCGGCGACCGCCTGCTGCTGGGACGAAAGCCCGACTGGCCCGCCGGCCGTTTCTCGACGATCGCCGGCTTCGTCGAGCCGGGCGAGACGCTCGAGGAAGCGGTCGCGCGCGAGGTGAAGGAAGAGACCGGTATCGTCTGCGCCGAGGTGACCTACCACTCGTCGCAACCGTGGCCGTTCCCGAGTTCGATCATGCTCGGGTTCCATGCGACTGCCGCGAGCGAAGAGATCACCGTCGACACCACCGAGCTCGACGATGCGCGCTGGTTCACCCGCGCGCAGATGATGGACGGCCTGCTCTCGGGCAGCTTCCTGCTGCCACGCAGTCTGTCGGTGTCGTTTCGCCTGATCGAAGACTGGTTCGACGCCGGCCGGCCGTCAGGCATGCCGACGCTGCGCGAACTGGGTGCGGGCCGGACCTGGTAGCTCCGGCGCGCCCATGCTGCGTCCAAGACTTTAAAGGATCTCGAACAGGCTCAGGTTCTGCACGCGCAGGAACGACTGCTGGGCCGCTTCGAGCAAGGTCTGCTGCAGCGTGAGGTCGCTGATCGCCTTCGCATAATCGACATCGCGCAGCTCACCGACCGTCTCGTCGTACTGGATTGCGATATCGCGATGGGTCGCCTGGGTGGACTCGACTTCGGCCTGACGTGCGCCGGACGCAGTCTGCACATCGAGCGCGCGCCGCAGCGCCTGATCGATGTTGGCGATCGCGGCGGTCAGGTCGTTGGTGAGGCGTGCGCTCTGTGCCGGCGTGCCGACCGTCGTCGACAGGGCCGTGATCAGGTTGTCGATCGTCGCGAACACGCTCTGGTTGGGACTTTGCACCACGGTGAAGGTATCGGCATCGGCTGGGTCGCCGTCGATCGACACGTTGCCACCGAAGTTGAACGGCGGTTCCGCACCCTGGCTGCGCAGGTCGATCGACGACCCCGGCGTGAACGTGCGCAGGTACGGGCCGGTCGCCGACGCCGGCGCCCCGGTCAGCAGCGAGTTGCCGCTGACGTTGTTCACGATGTCGTAGGTGGTCGTCGGCGGCGTCGTCGCGCTGTTCACGTCGAAGCGCAGCGTGAAATTCGCCGGGTTGGCCGCCGCATTCCAGGCAGTCGGGTCGGTCAGCGCACCGATGCCGATCTTGCCGGTGCCCGTGTTGGCGGTTGCGGCCGATGCGGCGAAATCGCCATTGCCGGTGCGGATGCGCTGGAAGACTTCGGAACCCGCCTCGCTCACCGGAACGAAGCGCGACGCGCTGATCTGCAGCATCCGCTGGCCCTGGTCGCCCGCGTACTGGACGTTGCCGGGGGAGGTCTCGGAGAATGGCTGGGTCGCGCCGCGATAGCCCGAGAACAGGAACTGGCCCTGGCCATCGGTCGCATTCGCGAGCCCGAGCAGTTCCTGGAACCTGCCACGCAACTCGCGCGCGAGGATCGCGCGTCCGCTGTCGCCGAGCGTGGGATTGCCGGCGTTGACGATCGTCGTGCGCACGTCCTGCAGCGTGCCGATCACGCTCTGCAGCGACTGCTCGGTGATCGCGAGCGACGACTGCGCCGAATCGGCGTTCTCGACGTACTGCTGGTTGATCGATTGCGCCTGCGACAGATCGAGGATGCGCCCGGCGGCGATCGGGTCGTCCGACGGCTTGACCACCCGGCGCCCGGTCGAGATCTGCTGCTGCACGTCGAGCAGGACGCGCTGGCGATCGGTGATCGCCGAGACGCCCTGTTCGAACAGGGTGTTGGTACTGATGCGGATCGACATGGCGGTTTCGGTGTGGATCTAGATTGGTGTGAAGCGAGGAGGAAACACAACCGCGGCGTCAGTTGATCTCGAGGATCGCATCGAACAGGCGCGAGGCCACCGAGATCACCTTGCTCGCGGCCTGGTAGGCCTGCTGGAAGCGGATCAGGTTCGCCGCTTCCTCATCGAGATTCACGCCCGAGAGCGACTGTTGCGCGACCTTCGTCTCTTCGAGGATCTCGGATTGCGCGCGTCCGGTCACGTCGACTTCGCGCGCGGTGCTGCCGATGCGGCCCACGAGCGAGCTGTAGGCGGTCTGGTAGGTGCTCGAACCGCTGTCGAGCCGCGGCGCCGATTGCAGTCCGGCAAGCAGCAGCGCATTGCGATTGTCCGTGCGCCCGCCGGTGTTCGACTGCACGCTCAGGCTGTCGGCGGCTTCGGCCTGGCCGGCGAGCGTCGTCGACCAGCCGTTGTAGCTGACCGTCATGCCGGGTGTGTAGGCGACGTTGGTGGCGAGCGTGGTGGCGGCGGTGGTGTCGACGACATTGAAGGTGCTGGCTGGCGAATTGAAGGTGATCGTCACGGTGTTGCGCAGCGCCGGGTTCAGGGGCGGTTGCGTGGTCGCGTCGACGGTCGGTGCGCCGATCGTCGCGGTGCCCAAATTGGTGACCGGCGCGAGCCCGCGGATCGGCGCCGCGGCAGCGATCAATGCGGGATCCGACAGCGTCACCTGCAGGTCGCGCGCGCCGAAGCGGGTCGGCTGCACCAGCCAGCTGTTGCCGGCGACCGGCACGCCTGCCGCCAGCGTGAACGCGATGCCGTCGACGGTCTGCGGCAGCGTGGCGAACGGCCCGCTCACGGTATCGTCGGACAGGCGGGTCACCGAATAGTTGGTGCCGTCGTAGCCGAGCCGATAGTCGCTGGTGGTCAACGTCGTCACGTTCGAGACCGTCGCATTCACCGCAGCGGTGGTGCCTACGCGCGGTGTCACGGTCGGTGCCGGCACGCGGAAGAAATCGCCGCCCGCAGCACCGTTGACGTCCTGTCCGAGACGATGCTGCGCGTTGAAGTTCGAACCGAGTGCGATCGCCACGCGGCCGAGCGCGTTCTGCGCCGGGTCGAGCGATTCGGAGCGGAAGCGCAACAGCGCGCCCAGACTGCCGCCGTTCAGGCTGCGCGCGTCGATCGGCGTCGGCGTGCCGGTGAACTGGTAGCCGACGTCGAGCTGCCGCGGGTCGTCGAGGCTCGCCACGGTGGCGAGTTGGAGCACGGTCTCGCCGACCACCAGCGCCTGGCCGGTACCGATCGTGATGTTGTAGGCCCCGTCGTTCTGGCGGATCGCCTGCGTGGCGACGAGTCGGTTCAGATCCATCACGAGGCTGTCGCGACGATCGAGCAGATCGTTCGGCGCCACCGGACTGCCCCCCTGCAGCGTCGCGATGCGCCCGTTCAGCTCGGCGATCTGGGTGGCGATCGCATTGATGCTGTCGACCGTACCGGCGAGTTCGATGTTGATGCCAGTGCGCAGATCGGTTAGGCGCTGATCGAGGGCGCCGAAACGCGATACCAGCGCGCCGGTCTGCGAGATCAGTGCCTGGCGCGAAGTCGTCGTCCCGGGGCTCGCGGCGAGATCCTGGACCGAGCGGAAGAATTCCTGCAGGGCCGGCGACAATCCCGAGGTGGGATCAGCCACGAGATTGTTGATCTGACCGATCTGCGCCGAGTAGGTGTCGTAGTACGACGCCTGCGTCTGCGCGAGCTGCATCTGCCGGTCGAGCACCTGGCTGTAGGCACGGCGCACGTTGTCGATCGCCACGCCGCGCCCGAAGAACCCGCCGCCGGTCTGCTGCGGCAATTGCGGCGATGAATCGACCCGCTGCCGGTGATAGCCGTTGGTCGCCGCGTTGCTGATGTTGTGACCGGTAGTAACCAGCCCTGCCTGCGCGGCGTTGAGCGCGGTCACACCGATGTTGAGGGCACTACCGGACATCGCGTACTCCCGACCCGCTCGCCGCGTGTTCGATTAACGGCGCTGCGGGCGGGTTCTTGACCGCGTCGGTTGCAGGCACGGTGTGGGCGCGTGCGCGATCGATCTGCGCGATCACCATCGCGGCGAGCCCGATGCCGCGGCCGCTGGCGATCTTGTTGGCGAGCTGCTCGTCGAGCAGGCCGGTGAACATGCGCGACTCGTTGCTGTCAAACAGCCCGTCCTCGCCCGAGCCGTCGCCCTGCTGGGCCGCGCGCATGCTCTTCAGCAACTGGTTGAGGAACAACGACTCGAACTGCTTCGCGGCCGCTTCGAGCACCTTCGGATCGTCGGCGCGTGCTTTCGCGCGCAGCGCGCCGAGCGCGTTCGGATCGAGCGACGACGTCGTCGGGACCACCCGCGCATCCATCAGATGATCTCCAGTTCGGCCTGCAATGCACCAGCCGCGCGCATCGCCTGCAGGATCGACAGCAGATCCTGCGGGCTCGCGCCGACCGCGTTCAGCGCGCGCACCACCTCACCCAGATTCGTACTCGACGGAATCTGCACGAGCTGGCCACGATCGGCGCGGATGTCGATGGAAGCGCGCTCGCCGACGACGGTCTGCCCGGCCGAGAGCGCATTGGGCTGACTCACGACCGTGTCGGAACTGATCGTGATCGACAGGCTGCCATGCGCCACCGCGCACGGCAGCACCGTCACCAGCTGGTTCATCACGACCGAGCCGGTACGTGCGTTGATGATCACCCGGGGTGACGCCTCGGCGCGGGCGACCGCAAGATTCTCCATCCGCGACAGGAAGCCGACACGCTGGTGATTGTCGACCGGCGCGGTGACCCGCACGTGGCGCGCGTCGAGCGCCTGCGCCGTGCCCTCGCCGAAACTCGTGTTGATCGCCGCCGCCATCCGGTTGGCGGTCGTGAAGTCGGCATCGCGCAACTCGAGATTGACGAAGTCGCCCTGCCCGACCGGGGTCGCCGGGGTGCGCTCGACGGTCGCGCCGTTGGGGATGCGCCCCGAGTTCAGCTGGTTCACCTGCACGCTCGAGCCACCGGCCGACGCACCCACGCCACCGAGCAGGATGTTGCCCTGCGCGACGCTGTAGATCTGCCCGTCGGCACCGCGCAGCGGCGTCATCAGCAGCGTGCCACCACGCAGGTTGCGCGAATTGCCCATCGACGAGACGGTCACGTCGAGGGTCTGACCGGGCCGCGCGAACGCGGGCAGCGTCGCGGTCACCATCACCGCGGCGACGTTGCGCAGTTGCAGGCTGGTGTTCGCGGGCAACTGCACGCCGAGCTGGCCGAGCATGCTGATGATGCTCTGCACGGTGAACGGTGTCTGGGTGGTCTGGTCGCCGCTGCCGTCTAGGCCGGCAACGATCCCGTATCCGACCAGCTGGTTCGGACGTACGCCCTGCAGGGTCGCGAGGTCCTTGATCCGACTCTGGCCCCAGGCGACTTCCGCCCCGCCACCGAGCAGCGTCGCGACTACGAGCAACGTCGCGAAGCGCAGTCGGTAGCGCAATCGGTGCCGCGGGTTCAACCGGGTATCGTGGGTCGTCGCACCGCGCAGCGCGCGCGTCAGACGGTCGTTCACCGGCCCGGACCGGGTACGCGAAGCAGAAAGGCGGGAGATCATCGGCGCGTGCCTCGATCAGAACGGCAGGAAGGTGAGGAACAGGCGCGCGAGCCAGGCCATCCGCTGCGCTTCGCTGATGTAACCGGCCCCGCGGAATTCGATCCGTGCGTCGGCGACGCGCGTCGATGACACGGTATTCGCCGCGGTGACGCTCGCGGGATTGATCACACCCGAGAACCGGATGTATTCGGTATTGGTGCCGATCGACACCTGCTTCTCGCCCGACACGAGCAGGTTGCCGTTCGGATACACCTCGATCACGGTCACCGCGACGTTGCCGGTCAGCGTGTTGTTGGTCGAAGCGCCGCCACTGCCCGCGTGGCTGTTGCTCGAATTCGCCCCGAGCGACAGACCCTGTAACGTCTTGAAGGGCAGACCCGAGACGGTCGGCACGCTGGCACTGATCGCGCCCTCGCGCGAGGCGTTGCTCGAGGTCGAGTTGCTCGCCTGCAGCCGCTCCTCGATCGTCACGGTGATGGTGTCGCCGACGAAGCGCGCGCGTCGGTCGTTGAACAGCAGCAGGCGCGCGGTGGCATCCTGAAAGATCGCACCGTCGAGCGGTTGCGGGCGCGCCTGCACCTCCGGACGCGCGGTCATCGGTTGATGCACATTGGTCGGCGGCACGCTGCTGCACCCGGCAGTCAGGAGCGCGAGTACGGCGCCGGCGACGAAGGCGCCGAGCGAGAGCGCGGGAAGTCGTGCGAGCAGTGTCATCGGAAGCCTCGAGTCGTTACGGTGAGTCATCACAGTTGCGTCATCACAGTTGAGTCAGTCGCTGCAGCATCTGATCCGAAGTCTGGATCGCGCGCGAGTTGATCTCGAAGGCGCGCTGCGCGGTGATCAGGTTGACCAGCTCCTCGGTGACGTTGACGTTCGAGGTCTCGACGAAGCCCTGGTTGAGCGCGCCGAGGCCGTTCGTGCCGGGCACGTTCGTCTGCGCGGTGCCCGAGGCGGAGGTCTCGAGGTACAGGTTCTCGCCGCGGCTCTGCAACCCGGCCGGGTTGATGAAGTTGGCGAGCTGGATCTGACCGACCTGCGTCGGTGCCTGCTGGCCGGCCGCGAGTACGCTGACCGTGCCGTCGGAGCCGATCGTGATGGTGAGCGAGTTGGGCGGGATCGTGATCGTCGGTTGCAGCGGATACCCGTTCGAGGTCACCACCTGCCCCTGGTTGTCGAGCTGGAACGAACCGTCGCGCGAGTACGACACCGTGCCATCGGGCAATGTCACCTGGAAGAAGCCGTTGCCGTTGATCGCGAGATCGAGCGGATTGCCGGTGTTCTGCAGGGTACCGGTGGTAAAGATGCGCGAGGTCGCCACCGGGCGCACGCCCGAACCCAGTTGCAGACCCGAGGGCACCTGCGTCTGTTGCGACGACTGCGCGCCAGGCTGACGCAGCGTCTGGTACAGCAGGTCTTCGAACACCGGCCGCTGCCGCTTGAAACCGTTCGTGCTGACGTTGGCGAGGTTGTTCGAGATCACGTCGACATTGGTCTGCTGGGCTTCGAGACCGGTCTTCGAGATGAACAGGGAACGGATCATGGGGCGCTTTCGAAAAAACTCGGGGAGGTCAGGCGTTCAGGTTCAGCAGCTGCGAGGCGGCGCGTGCATTCTGATCGGCGTTCTGCAGCAGGCGCACCTGCATCTCGAACATTCGCGCCTGCGAGATGATGTCGGTGATCGCCGACACCGCATTGACGTTGCTGCGCTCGAGCGAACCCGAGGCGAGCGTGACATTGAGGTCGGGCGGCGCGCTCGGCGCATTGCGCAGGCGGAACAATCCGTCGTCGCCGCGCACCAGCTCGCGCTCGTCGGGGTCGGTCAGCTTGATCCGGCCGAGCGCATTGGTGATGTTCGGAATGCCGATGGTCGGAATCGTCGACACCGTGCCGTCGCGCGCGATCGTTACGCGCGCATCCGGCGGTATCGCGATCGGACCGCCATCGCCGATGACATTGAGCCCGGTCTTGGTCTGCAACTGGCCATTCGCGTTCACTTCGAACGCACCGCTGCGCGTGTAGGCCTCGCGCCCGTCGGCACCCTGCACCGCGATCCAGCCGCGGCCTTCGACCGCCACGTCGAGCTCGCGTCCGGTGTGATCGATCGGCCCGGGCGTGAAGTTCGTGCCCACGGTCGAATCGACCGCGAAGGTTCGCGTCGCCTGTCCCGGCCCGATGACGGCCACGGCGCGCGCCGTGTTGTACTGCGCGCGAAAACCGTCGGTCGAGACGTTGGCGAGGTTGTGCGAGGTCGCCGCCTGCTTCGACATCGCGTGCTTGGCGCCGTTCATCGCGACATAGATCAGACGGTCCATCGTTGCTTTCTGCGGGGCGGTGGCGGGGGTTGAAGGTCAGCGCTCAGCGCAGGTTGACCAGGGTCTGCAGCACTGCATCCTGGGTCTTGATCGTCTGCGCGTTGGCCTGGTAGTTGCGTTGCGCGGTGATCAGCTCGACCAGCGCTTCGGTCAGATCGACATTGCCCTGTTCGAGCGCGGCCGACTGCAGCGAGCCCAGGCTGCCGGACTCGGGGGCACCGGTGATCGGCAGCCCCGAGTCGGAGGTCTCGGTGAACTGACCGTCGCCGAGCGGGCCGAGTCCCTGGGGATTGACGAAGGTCGACAGCACCACCTGCCCGAGCGTGCGTGTCTGCCCGTTGTTGTAGCGCCCCTGCACGACCCCGTCCGAGCCGATGTTGAAGCCGGCGAGCCGCCCGGAGGAGAAGCCGTTCTGGTTCAGCGTGGTCACGCCGAAGTCGGCGCCGAACTGCGTCGAGCCCGAGAAATCGAGCGCGAGCGTCAGCGGACTCGCGGCACCCCCGGTGATCGGCATCGTCGCGCCGGCGACCGGCATCGCCGTGGTGAGCACACCGCTCGTGTTGAAGTTGACCGACGCCGGCAGACCGGCAATGTTCGGGGTCGCCGAGTTGTCGATGGTGCCGAACAGGTTCCACTGCCCGGCGGTCGCGGTACGCGCGAAGAACAGCTCGACGATATGCGGGTTGCCGAGCGTGTCGTAGACCGTGCCCGCCGTGGTGCTGGTGTAGGTCGCCGGATTGTTCGCGTCGAACGGCGCGGTGATCACCGCGGCGCGCGAATCGAGATTGAACACGGCGTTGAACGCCGAGGTGGCGGTCGGCGGCACGTCGGCGGTCGAGATCTGCAGCGGGCTCGGCTGGCTCGCGACGATGTTGCCGCTCGCGTCGACGCCGAAACCGGTCAGGTTGTAGTCGAGCGCATTGACGATGAAGCCCTCGCTGTCGAGCTGGAACTCACCGTTGCGGCTGTAGGTGACGACGCCGTTCTGGGTCATGCGGAAGAAGCCCCCGCCCGACACTGCCAGGTCGAGCGGGTTGTTGGTGACCGCGATCGTGCCCTGCGTGAAATCCTGCGCGATCGTGGCCACCTTCGTGCCGATGCCGACCTGGGCCGAACCCCCGCCGTTCAGTGACGCGGCGAACACATCGGCAAACTGCGCGCGCGCGCCTTTGAAACCGGAGACGTTGGCGTTGGCGACGTTGTTGCCGATCACGTCGAGGTTGCGTGCGGCGCTGTTCAATCCACTCAATCCGGTCTGGAAGCTCATGCGTGTTCTCCTGGTCTCTTGTCTGGTTCCCGGCGTTGCGATCGATGCGGCGCTCGGGTCTGGCGGTCTGGAATCGTGGGTGGTTCGTTAAGTGATGGCGGCGCGGCGCGGGGCCGGTGGCGGTCGCCGCTCAGTCGATACGTCGCACCTGCGCGACTTCCACCGTGCCCAGCCCGCGCAGATTGAGGCGGGAGTTCGCGCCTTCGACGCTGATGCTGTCGACCCGGCCGCTGACGAGCGTCGCGGCAGAGATCACCTTGCCCTTGTCGGCCGCATCGACCTTCAGCAGGTAATCGCCGGCCGCCACCCGGTCTCCGGCGTCGTTGCGGCCATCCCAGTCGAATGTCGAGGTGCCCTGCGGCAATGCGCCGAAGGTCATTTGACGTACCGGGTTGCCCGAGGCATCGACGATCGCCACGTTCACCCGATCGGTTGCGCCGGCGAGTTCGACGCCGACCTGCACCGGCGTGGTGCCATCGAAGCGCGCGAGGTTGCCGGGAATCACGACGCTGCGGCCGATCAGGCTCGCGTTCTGAAGACTGCTCGACGCGGCCATCGCGTCGGCCATCCCGTTCAACGACGTGTTGAGCTTGTCGATGCCGTTCACCGTGCTGATCTGCGCGAGCTGGGTCGTCACCTGGGCGTTGTCCATCGGATTCAGCGGATCCTGGTTGCGCATCTGTGTCACCAGCAGTTTCAGGAAACGGTCCTGACTGTCGGCGGCGTTCGTGTTGGCGAGGTCGCCGGGGACGGCACCGCGCGGCAGCGTGCTCGGGGAACTGTTGACGGCAGGAAGGACGGATGACATGGAGCGACTCCGGTGTCCGGTGGTGGGGCCCGCGCGCGGGCTCAGGTCTGCAGCAGCGACAGCGTGCGCAACGCCATCGTCTTCGCCGCGTTCATCACGTCGGCATTGGTCTGATAGGCCCGTGACGCGGAGATCATGTTGACCATCTCCTCGACCGGATCGACGTTCGGCAGCGTCACGAAACCGCGAGCATCGGCGAGCGGATGATTCGGGTCGAACTGCAGCCGCGGCGGCGACGGGTCATCGATCACACGCGCGACGCGCACGCCGACCGCGCTCTTGTCGGACCCGATCGGCGTAGCGCTGAACACGACCTGCTTCGCCTTGTAGGCGCCCCCGGTCGAACTCGCCGCGCTGTCCACGTTCGCCAGGTTGCTGGCGACGACGTTGAGCCGCTTCGACTGCGCGGTCATGGCGGAACTGGCGATCTCGAATACGGCACTAATCGACACGCGTGTTCTCCTGCTCGTCCGGTGGATTACTGACCCGAGATCGCGCGCTGCAGGCCGCTCACTCGTGACTGCATGAACGCGATGTCCGCCTGATAGCGGATCGCGTTCTCGGTGAAACGTCCCATTTCGACGTTGGTGTCGACGGTGTTGCCGTCGATCGACGGCTGCACGACGTCGCGATACTTGAGCGCGAAGTTTCCGGCGCCCGCGCCCTTCGGCGCGAGGTGGGCGCCGTGGGTACGCGCGATCGAGAAGCCGCCTTCGCCCGTCTGGATGCGCTTCAACTGTGCCGCAAAGTCGATGTCGCGCGCCTTGTAGTTCGGCGTGTCGGCGTTGGCGATGTTCGTCGCGAGCACCTGCTGGCGCGCGGCGCGCAGGTTCATCACCTGCAGGCGGTAATCGAAGTGGTCGTCGAAGCGACTGATCATGGCGGTAACGCGTTAGGAGACATCTCTCCTAATGCGATTCGCGTGCCAGCCGCCGTTAACGGGGTGAAAGACTCATCCGGTCAATGGGTTACCCGCACAGCGGCAAGCTCCGGCGAGGCGACGTTGCCGTCGTGTCGGCGGCATCGGCTGCCGCCTCCGGCAAGCCATGCCGCACGGCGGACACTAGGTCGCGATGCTCACCCGGTTCTTGCCGGTCTGTTTAGCTTGGTACATCGCCTGGTCGGCGCGCTTGACCAGTTCGCCTTCGGTCTCGCCGCGGCGTAACTGCGCGACGCCGGCGCTGAACGTGATCAGCAGCTTTTCGTTGTTGGCAAGGAAGAACTGCTTGGTCAGTTCGCGCTGCAGCCGCTCGATCGCGAGCTTGCCCGCCTGCAGCGTCGTCTCGGGTAACAGCACGACGAATTCCTCGCCGCCGAAGCGGCCGATGTGGTCGCTCGGGCGCAGCAGCGTCTTGACGACGCGCACGAGGTGGACCAGCGCCTGATCGCCGGCCTGGTGTCCATGCGTGTCGTTCAGTTTCTTGAAATTGTCCAGATCGATGACCGCCACGCAGAATGCGTTGCCATAGCGTTGCGCACGGGCGGCTTCGCGCGTCAGCGCTTCGTCGAGCCCGCGTCGGTTGAGACTTCCGGTCAGGGCATCTTCGCGCACCTTCTCGCTGATCTCTTCGAGTTCGGTTTCGAGCTGCCGGATCTTGTCCTCTGCCGCATGCGCCTGATCCCGTGCCGCCACCACATCCTCGCGCGAGCGCAGCGCGTCAACGTGCATCGTACGTATGTCGCCCATCAGACCGTCGAGTACCTCGCGCAGACTGCCGATGTCGTCGGTTCTTTCGATCTGCTGGACATACGCGCCGATCTTTTCGTGATACTCGGTCGTGCTGCGCGACATCGCGCTCAGGCGCTCGACGAAGACGCCGATCATGTCCTTCAGCGTATTCTTCGCATCGGCCAGGCTGTGCTTGAGCGTGCCCTGGTGCAGAACGATCTGCCGGAAGCTGGTTTGCGCATCGGTGATGAGTTTCGGGGTCAACGGTTGCGCCATGATCTGGCGCATCACCTCGACCTGACCCCCGATCCACTGGTCGTCATCGACCAGTTCGCCGATGTTCTCTACCAGCAGGCGCACGAGACCCATCAGGTCTTCGACCATCAAGCCGTCGTGTTGCTGCACCTGGTCTGCCTGTTCCCAGAAATCGGCGAGCCGCTCGGCCAGCGCCGCGCAGGCCTGCACAGAGTCGGCCTGGCTCGCCTCTTCGGCGAGCTGCAGCAGCGCATTGCTCAACGATGGCTCGACCGAGAAGCGCGGCGCCACATCGTGGCGCAGCACTTCGGCGAGCAGCTGGCGCAACATCTGCGCCGGCGAGCCGGAAGCGATCGTGGCCATGTCCAGGCGGGACAACGCCCCGGCCGCCAACGGCATCGGGTGGGGATTGTCCGGTGCGGGGGTCGACGCCTCATCGTGCGCCACAGCGTGCAGGTCGGTGATCCTGGACGGCGAAGCGCTCTCGCCGGGTGCGGCCGAGGCGGCCGCGTCGCCGGTGGACGTTGCCAGCGTGCCGACGATCGTCCGTGGGTCAGAGGCCGCCGTTGCGATATCGGTACCGCTGGCACGTGTCGCGCCCCAGGATCGAACGAGGCCGACGAGCCTGTCCTTCAGGTGCGGCGAGCGACCGAACGCACCGAGTACCCGTTCCAGACCTTCGTGCTTCTGCTTCGGCGACACTGCGGCATGCCGAAGTACATACTGCTTCAGCAGTTCGCGTATCGCCTCCGGCCAGGCAACAGCGTCTGCATCCACATCGTGCCCCGTTGTCTCGGAACCCCCGGCGGACGAACGCAGTGCGACCAACTCACTGGAAAAAGCGGTCCAGTCGCGCCTGCGCACGGCCTCGTGCATTCGCGCGGCCGGCTCCGTCAGCAGCGCGTGCGCAGTCTTCAGGTCATGCAGCGCGCAGAGCAGCGGTTCGAGCGCGCCCTCGCCGTGAGGCTCGCCGAGCGTGCCGGAGATCTCTTCGTACACACGCTGGTAGTTGTCCGGCGTCGGCACGAGTTTGCGCCCTGCGAGCTGGCGCAGGGTCTCCCGGGCGGTTTCTGCCGGACTTCTCGTCGCGGAGGCGGCGCCGCCCGAGACCGTCGCGGCCACCGCAGGATGTGCGCTCTGCATGCCGATTCCGTTCAAGGCGTGACAAGGTGATGGACGGTGCTGTAACGTCATCGATCAATGATTCTTTAGGCAGAGTTGCCCTGGCCCCTGCGCGTATTTCCCGGTGTGCTTCGAGCGCCCTCCTTCTGCGGAGCCTGGGCTCCTGGGCATTGGTCCCGGTATTGATGCTCACCGGCATCGCACCGGCACAGCCTTCGCAGGCGCGCACGCCGCCGATCCCGAGCCGCGCCGCATCGAACGAAGCGATCGTGCAGCAGGTGACTGCCTACATCCAAGAACAGACCCGGAGCTTGCCCGGGGCCGTGCAGGTCACCGTCAATGCGCTCGAGGAGCGCACCAGGCTTGCGCCGTGCGACGACCTGCAATTGTTCATGCCTTCCGGCGCGCGGCTCTGGGGACCGACATCGGTCGGCGTCCGCTGTACGAAGCCGCAGGCGTGGCAGATCTTCGTACCGGCGACGGTGCGTGTGTCGGGCCCGGTGGTGATCGCGAACCGCGCACTCGCACCCGGCGCGGTGATCGAGCCGAACGACGTCGGTGTTCGCACCGAGGACCTTACCGCGCTGCCTGCCTCGGTCCTGCTCGACCCCGCCCAGGCCATCGGACGCACGCTCGCCTCGGGCATTCCGGCCGGCGCGGCATTGCGCGCGGAGAACGTCAAACTGCAGTGGGCGGTCGTCCAGGGTCAGACGGTGCGGGTCGTGTATGAATCCGACGGCTTGCGCGTCACCGCCGACGGAAAGGCATTGGGCAACGCCGCCGTCGGTCAGGGCGTCGAGGTGCGCGTAGGGTCGGGCAAGACGGTACGGGGTACCGCTCGGAGCAGCGGCGTGGTGGTCGTGAAATGAGGAGCTGGGCGCAGCGCCGTGGTTCGGGCACGTGGTCTGCGTCATTAGCGCAACAGCGTGACGCGAAAGCGCCCCGACGCCGCGACAGGGGTGACGCGCCTGCCTCGGCGTGGGCGTCCTGCCAACGACGCCGGCCTTGCATCGGCGGGTGAGCTGACGCACCATGCGAAATGAAGAGAAGTCGGTTCACGGGATCGATGCTCATATGTTGCAGACATCCCTAAAGGTTGTGCCTCCCGCGTCGTAAATGAGCGTATGAAGATGAAGATCGACAGTGGTATTCCCACCTCCTCCCCGGTCAACCCCACGGCACCGGCGCCCACGCGTACGGGTGGTCCCGCGCGCAGCTCGGGGGCCACGTCCGCCTCGGACAGCGTCGACATCACCCGGATGTCAGCACAGCTCCAAGAGCTCGAGGCCATGCTCAAGGACATGCCCGTCGTCGACAGCGCGCAGGTGAAGGCGATTAAGGATGCCATCAGCGACGGGCGGTTCAACGTCGATTCGGACGTCGTGGCCGACCGCCTATTGTCGAGCGTCAAGGAATTGCTGTTGCAGCGCAGGCCTGCCTGAACGTATGACGCATGTCCGCGGGCGTGACGCGCTCTGCGTCACGGCTTGACGCGTGACCCGACGCGCACCTCCGGCAACAGCGATGCGGCGACACCGTTGACACCGAGCGAGACCAGGTTGCACTTCGTCGCGGGCCTTCGGGCCGAGGCCCTCGCGTTCGAAGGGTTTGTCGATCTGCTGCGTGCCGAACAGAGCGCGCTGGCGGCGCGTGATACCGATACGTTGATGGGCCTCGCACAGGCAAAGAGCGAGCGGATCGTCTCGCTGAACGAGTTCGCACGTCGCCGTGCGGCATTTCTGGCCGCCCATTCGTACGTGCCCGACCGCGCAGGCATGGCACAGTGGCTGCATGCGCACGCAGGCGCAGACGAAGCCGCATTGACGCGCCTCTGGCGATCGTTGCTCGACACGGCGATGCAGGCACAGGCGACGAACCGGGAAAACGGCGTGCTGATCGAAACCCGCCTGCAGCACAACCAGCAACTGCTGGCTGCCCTCACCTCCGCGGGTCAGCCGGCGCTGTACGGGCCCGATGGACATTCACACGTGGGCAACACCGGGCGGGACCGCGGTACGGTCTGAAACCTGCGGCAGCGGTGTCTCCGGAATGAGGGCGTCGAGCGGCGTTCGCGCACTGCGATGAAGTTGCAGCCACCCTGATTCGTGCTCGATACGGACTCGCGGCGCGGTGCAGAGGTGGCGCCACCGTGTGCACGCCCGAACACGCGCGCCCGGCCGCAATGCGCTGACCCGG
>JACMMK010000503.1 GCA_014379045.1 Burkholderiales bacterium | reverse complement strand
CCGGGCGCCTGCGCGCGCGCGAGGGCTATATCGAGTTCGGGCGCGCGACGCGCACGCGCCTGAGCGAGGATGTGGTGATCGTCGGGCGCAAGAGCGCACCCGGCCGCGCCGCGGGTCCGGCGCGCAGTCCGCTCGCGCTGCGTCTGGATCTGGACTTCGGCGATGCGTTCCGCGTGATCGGCACCGGACTCGACGCATTGGTTACCGGGCAGTTGACGGTGGCCTCCGCCGACGATGGGACGCTGTCGGCGCGCGGCACCATCCGCACGACGCGCGGCACCTATACGGCGTTCGGCCAGCGCCTCGAGGTCGAACGCGGCGCGCTGATCTTCAATGGTCCGCTCGACAATCCCGGGCTCGACGTGCTCGCGCTGCGCCGGCTGCCGTCGGTCGAGGCCGGCATCGAGCTGACGGGGACGGTGCGCGCGCCGCGGGTCAACACCACGTCGAACCCGCCGCTGCCGCAGGGGGAGCAACTGTCCTGGCTGGTCCTCGGTCGCAGTCTCGCCAGCGCATCGCAGGGCGATGCGGCGTTCGTCGCGAGCCTCGCCGCGGGACTACTGGGCGGTCAGGGAGGCGTGCCGATCACCCGCCGGATCGCCGATGCATTGGGGCTCGACGACGTCGGCGTCAGCGGCAGCAGCGCCATCGCCGGCCAGGTCGTGACCGTCGGCAAGCGTCTGTCCGACCGCGTCTACATCGCCTACGAGCAGGCGGTCACCACCGCGACCAACCTGTTGCGCATCGACTTCGAACTGCATCGATTCGTGACGCTGCGCGCCGAGGCGGGTGCGGTCAGCGGGTTCGGCATCTTCTATACGCGCAGCCTGCGCTAAGGCCCGAACGCACCGCCAGCGCGACGCGTTGCGTCTGCACCGCGTCGCCAACCGCCGCGTTGCGGCGGGTCCGGCGCAGCACTTCTTTCGCGCTCCCCCGTGGCGACGCTATTCCGCTTTCGCGCCGGAAGCCTGGATGATCTTGCGCATCCGTTCGGTCTCGCTGCGCATGAAACGGGTGAACTCCTCGGCGCTGCCGCCGAGCGGATCGAGCCCGGCTTCGGTCAGCTTCGCGCGCAACGCCGGCACCTGCAACGCCTTGTTGATCTCCGCGTTCAGCCGCGCGACGATATCGCGCGACGTCTTCGCCGGCGCATGCGCGCCGTACCAGGTGTCGAACTGGTACCCGGGCACACCCGCCTCGCTTAGCGTCGGCAGGTCGGGGAGCTGCGCCCAGCGCTTGACGCCGGTGGTCGCGAGCGGCACCAGGCGCCCGCCCTTGATGAAGCCGAGCGTGCCCGGCGCGGCCGCAATCATGAACTGGGTCGAGCCGCCGACCAGATCGCTCAGCGCCGGACCGGTGCCCTTGTACGGCACGTGCACCATGTCGGTCTTGGTGAGTTGCTTGAAATACTCTGCAGCCAGGTGCGAAGTGCCGCCGGCGCCGGTGCTCGCGTAGTTGAACACGCCTTTCTTCGCGCGCAGCGTCGTCAGCAGCTCTTTCACCGACTTGACGCCGACCGACGGATGCACGACCAGCACGTTCGTGGTCTCTGCGATCAGCGCGATCTGCGCGAAGTCGCGCAGCGTGTCGTAGGGCAGCTTGTCGTACAGCGAGGGGTTGATCGCCATCGCATTGTGCGACACCAGGATGGTGTAACCATCGGGGTTCGCCTGCGCCGTGATCGCGGTGCCGATCGTGCTGCCGGCGCCCGGCCGGTTGTCGACCACACCCGATTGTCCGAACGATTCGTTGAACATCTGCGCGACGAAGCGCGCCGCGATATCGTTGCCCCCGCCCGGCGCGAACGGTACGACGATGCGGATCGGGCGCGCCGGATAGTTCTGCTGCGCGTCAGTCGGCAGCGCGACGAGCAGTGTCGTGAGCGTCGCGAACAGGGCGAGAACGGCACGAGGGACGAATGCAGGGCGCGGGCGGGACATGGTCGACTCTCCGGTTAAGACGCGATCGCGCAGGTTTCGAGCCTGAACGATCCGTGACGGGCGCAGAGAATAACCGGGTCTCGCGGGCAATGGGCGGTTTGATGTCGAGTTCAATTCGTAGCTCCGGTACGGTTGGCACCGACGCCCGCACGCTGCGGCGCGGGATCGGCAACCCGGACCGGTTTCACGGGGATAGCGTGCCGGCGCCGTCGCGCGCGCCGGTCGCGAATACGCCTTGCTCGGTCACCAACAGATCGACCGGCTGGTCGTGCGCGCCCATCGGTACCGCAGCGCACTGCTGCACCGAGAACGCGGCGCCGACCCGCACGCAATCGGGACGCAAACCGGCCAGCAGACGGTCGTAGTAGCCGGCACCGTACCCGAGGCGTCCCCCGCATTGGTCAAACGCCAGGCCCGGCACGAGAACCAGGTCGATCTCCGCCGTTGCAAGAGCGGGGCAACGCGCCGGGTCGGGCTCGCGGATCCCCCATCGGCCGGGTCGGGTGTCGCGCGCAATGTCGGCCACGGCATGCAACACGAGATGGCGCAGGGGTGGTGAATCAGGGTCGACGATGCGGGGCAACGCGAGTCGTCGACCTGCCGCAAGTACGTGTCCGACGAACGCGGTGGTGTCGAATTCGGCGCCGAACGACAGGTATAGGGCGAGCGTGTCGGCACGCGCGAACGCGGGCAGCCGCAACAGCTGTTCGGTGATCGTCGCCGACCGCGTTGCGCGCTGCCCGCCGCCGAGCGCGGAACGCGCCGCGAGCGCCGTCGCCCGCAGCGTGTGCTTGTCGTGCGCCAGCGTGTTGTCGGCGGGGGCGCTCATCGTCCCTCTCCTCCGTTCTGAATCGAAGGATGTCCACGGACGATGAGTGAGCTCGACTCGGCTACGTCGATCCGGTCACCTTTCAGGTGACGGATCCCTCGCCGCGGGCACCGCGCGCTCATCTCGTCGGCCGGCAGGCGTACCACACCCGCGCGGGATGCCCGTTGCGGTCCGCGCGGAGTCGCACTCACGGTCGCTTCGGGGGCCGCCTCAGTATCGCGCCATCCCGGGTTCGACCGCGCTCGCCCATGCGTCGATGCCTCCCGAGAGGTTGTACAGCCGTTCGAAGCCGTGACGTGCCATGAACTCGGCCACCTGATAACTGCGCATCCCATGGTGGCAGACCAGTACGTAAGCGGCTGCCGGATCGAGCTCGCCGAGTCGCCCCGGGATCGACTGCATCGGGATGTGCAGGCTGCCTTCGATATGTGCGCGCTGATGTTCCCAACCCTCCCGCACGTCGATGATCACCGGCGCATCGCGAGGCGCCACGTCGGGCCCAGGGGGCGGGCCAGCGGCCTCGTCCACCCACGACTTGAGCGCCTGCGGCGTCAGCGGCGCGATCAAAACACGAATCTCGAGGGGCGCTGCGCATTGACGAGCGGGGGCACGACCGTTTCGAACAGCGTGACCGCAGTGAATGCCGTGTCGCTCGCACGCGAGATCAGTCGCGCGCTCATCATCGGCGCTTCGCCGACGATCGCGAACAGGCGACCGCCGTGACGCAGGGACTTCTGGAACACGTCGGGGAGCATCGGCACCGAGCCGGTCAACACGATCGCGTCGTAGGGGCCGCCGCCCGACCAGCCGCGCGCGGCATCGCCGACTTCGATCCGGGTGTTGTCGATACCCAGGCCGGCGAGCCGGGCCCGTGCGCCTTCGGCAAAATCGGCATGGATCTCGATGCTCGTCACCGATGCGGCGAGGCGCGCGAGCAGCGCGGTCAGATAGCCGGTGCCGGTGCCGATCTCGAGCACCGTGTCGGTCGGTGCGAGCGCGAGTTCCTGGGCGATCCGCGCCTGCATCTTCGGCGCGAGCATCACTTCTTCATGCCCGATCGGCAGATCGAGATCGGCGAAGGCGAGCGCCTGCATGTCTGGGGGCACGAAGCGTTCGCGCGGCAGTTCGGTGAGCAACGCGAGGACCGCCGGATCGAGCACATCCCACGTGCGGATCTGCTGTTCGACCATGTTGTAGCGTGCGTGCTCGATATCCATCAACGGTGCTGCGTGCCGGAGTAAAGGGATCCGAGTGCGCTGGTACGTACGTTCATGCGCATCGCGCACGGGCGGACCGGTGGCAGCTCGGTCCGACCCGGTCCGCGCCGCGATACACCGGATGCGGCGCCCGCGCCAGATCGATCGAAGATGGTAGCACGCACCTGCGCACAGGCAGGGGGCACACCGCGCCGTCATTTGCATTCGGCGGGTCGATCGCGTAGCGTTCACTACAACGTTGGGGGTCCGGTACAGCGCATCGCTCGCCGGTGAGAAATACCCTTCGAACCTGATGCGGGTCATGCCGCCGTAGGGAAGCGTTGCGTTGCCCGACTGCGACCGTTACGCCGTCCGCACGCAAGCTCCCTCCGCCATCTGCGTTTCCGGGAGTGAGCAATGAACGATCCGAAATTCGTCAACGAGCTGGCGCAAGTCGACCAGGCCGCCACGCAGCCGTTCCCGCGCTCGCGCAAGGTCTATCTCGAGGGGTCGCGCGCCGACATCCTCGTGCCGATGCGCGAGATCTCGCAGTCCGATACGCCCGCCGAGATGGGTGCCGAGGTGAACCCGCCGCTGTTCGTGTATGACACCTCGGGCCCGTACACCGACCCGGCCGTGATGATCGATATCCGCACCGGGTTGAAGCCGTTGCGCGAGGGCTGGATCGAGCAGCGCGCCGATACCGACCGGCTCGCCGGGCCGACCTCGGTCTACGGCCAGGTGCGCCTCGACGACGCAAAACTCGCCGAACTTCGCTTCAATCTGAAGCGGCTGCCGCGGCGCGCGCGCACCGGTGCGAACGTGTCGCAGATGCACTATGCCCGGCGCGGCATCGTCACCCCCGAGATGGAATACATCGCGCTGCGCGAGACGCAGCGCGTCGACGCGTGTTCGGAGATGCTGCGCCGCCAGCACCCGGGCGAGTCGTTCGGCGCGAGCTTGCCGAAGTCGATCACGCCCGAGTTCGTCCGCGACGAGGTCGCGCGCGGGCGCGCGATCATCCCGGCGAACATCAATCACCCGGAGACCGAGCCGATGATCATCGGCCGCAATTTCCTGGTGAAGATCAATGCCAACATCGGCAACTCGGCAGTGACCTCCGGCATTCAGGAGGAAGTCGAGAAGATGACCTGGTCGATCCGCTGGGGCGCGGATACGGTGATGGATCTGTCGACCGGCAAGAACATCCACGAGACGCGCGAGTGGATCATCCGCAATTCGCCGGTGCCGATCGGTACCGTGCCGATCTATCAGGCGCTCGAGCAGGTCGACGGGCGTGCCGAGGAGCTCACCTGGGAGATCTATCGCGACACGCTGATCGAACAGGCCGAGCAGGGCGTGGATTATTTTACGATACATGCGGGCGTGCGGCTCCCTTACATACCTTTGACAGCTAAACGGACGACTGGCATCGTGAGCCGCGGCGGTTCGATCAT
>JACMMK010000502.1 GCA_014379045.1 Burkholderiales bacterium | reverse complement strand
CCGGCGGACGTCGACGCGGCGGAAGTCGGCGTGTCGCAGGGCGACGACTCGGCGGGTGCCGCTCCAGCGCCTGCCTCAGGCGCGGCCGTCGCATCGACACGGGTCAGTTCGGACGGCGTCACGTCGGACCGCGTCGACTCGGCATTCTTCGCCGAACCGGTGTTCGGCGCCGGCTTGCCAGGCTCCTGCGGCGCGTTGCTCAACGCGCCTCGGCGAAATAGCGGGTCACGCGTTCGACTTCCTCTTTCGACCCGAGGACGACGCCGATCCGCTGATGCAGCTTGACCGGTTGCACATCGAGCATGCGCTGCGTACCGGTGCTCGCCGCGCCGCCGGCCTGCTCGACGATGAACGCCATCGGATTGGCTTCGTACAGCAACCGCAGTCGGCCTTCCTTGTGCCGGGCATCGGCCGGATACAGGAAGATGCCGCCGCGGGTCAGGATGCGATAGACATCGGCCACCATCGAGGCGACCCAGCGCATGTTGAAATCCTTGGCGAGCGGCCCGTCCTTGCCGGCCAGGCATTCGTCGATGTAGCGCGTGACCGGCGCGGGCCAGTTGCGCGCGTTCGACATGTTGATCGAGAACTCCTTCGTCGACACCGGAATCTCGATCCTCGGTTGGGTCAACACCCACATCCCGACTTCCTTGTCGAGGGTGAAGCAGACCGTGCCGTGGCCTACCGTGAGCACGAGCACGGTGGACGGCCCGTACACCGCGAAGCCGGCGGCAACCTGCTTGGCACCGGGCTGCAGGAAGCTCGCTTCGTCGGGCTCGGTGACCTCCGGCGGGCATTCGAGGATCGAGAAGATCGTGCCGATCGACACGTTCACGTCGATATTCGACGACCCGTCGAGCGGATCGAACAGCAACAGGTAGCGTCCCTTTGGATACTCGTTGGGAATCTGATACGGCTCGTCCATCTCTTCGGAAGCCATGGCGGCCAGACTGCCGCCCCACGAGTTGGCCTCGACCAGCACTTCGTTCGAGATCACGTCGAGCTTCTTCTGCGCTTCGCCCTGCACGTTGTCGGTGCCGGCCGCGCCCAGCACATCGGCGAGTTCACCCTTGCCGACCGCGTGACTGATCGCCTTGCAGGCGCGCGCGATCACTTCGAGCAGCAGCCGCAACTCCGGCGGTACCGTCTTCAGCTTGCGTTCCTGCTCGACCAGATACTGGGTGAAGGTGACTCGACGCATGGGCACTCCGGCGCGGGGAAGATCGACGATCCGGCGATTATCCCGATTCACCGTGACCGTCGCACGCAACTTTTGCTGCGTCGCACCGTCGGCGAACGCAGGCGCGTGCCCGGCGCTCAGGTCGCGAGCCCTTTGATCCCGTCCCAGAGCAGTTTCAACGAGGTCAGGGCCAGCAACACGTAACACAGACTGTAGAGCTGGCGTTCGTCGAGTCGCTGATGCATGCGCCAGCCCACCCATACGCCGAGCGGCACCACGGTGGTACAGGCGAGCATCAGCAACCAAAGACTCGCGTCGGGCCGACCGAGCAGCAGCCACGGGCCGGCTTTCACCGCATTGGCAACGGTGAAGTACATGCTCGTGGTGCCGGCGTAGATCGATTTCGGCAGCCCCAGGGAAAGCAGGTAGATCGCCACCGGCGGGCTGCCGCTGTGCGCGACCATCGTGGTCACGCCGGACGCACTGCCGGCCGCGATCGCCTTCCAGGTGGAGCGAGGGCGCACCACGACGCGGCTGCCGCCCACGAACCAGAGGGCGGCAAAGCCGAGCGTGACGACCGCGATCGAGATCGAGACCCAGTGCGGACTCATCCGGCTGATCAGCCAGTAGCCTGCGCCGATGCCGAGCACCATCGGCGGCACCAGCGCATACAGGTCCGGGCGCGACCAGGTCGACGGTTTCCAGTAGCGGAACGCGACTACATCCATCACGATGAACAACGGCGCGAGCAAGGCGCCGGCCGAGATCGGATCCATCACCAGCGAGATCAGCGGAATGCCCAGCGCCGCGAGTCCGCCGCCGAACGCGCCCTTCATGAACGCGATCGCGAACACGCCGACCAGGCAGACCGCCAGGGTGAGCGGGTCGATCACCGTTCAGTTCCGCCGTCGAATCCGCGTCCGCACACCCGCCGGCGCGCCGCCGTGTCCAGGATCGGCGATGTCGGCATCGATCTGCTCGACGCGTGGTCGGTCGTGCCGAACAGGCGCCCTACCCCGCGAAAACAAACCGAGCGCGCATCCGGCGTCGAAGGCCCACGCCGCCGCGCGCTCAACGCCGCGCCGCACGCAACGCGCTCAACGTCGTGCGCGGGGTGATGGCTTCGGGGTCGGTGCGGATCTCGATCAGCGACGGACCGTCGAAGGCGAGACAGCGCTCGAGTGCCGCCGCGAACTCGTCGGTGCGGGTCACGAGTTCTCCATGCGCGCCGTAGGCGCGCGCGAGCAGTGCGAAATCTGGATTCTTGAGCTCGGTGCCGGACACGCGCGCCGGATACTCGCGTTCCTGGTGCATCCGGATCGTGCCGTACATGCCGTTGTTGACGACGCAGAACACGACGTTCGCACCATACTGCGCGGCGGTGGCCAGTTCCTGACCGTTCATCATGAAGCAGCCGTCGCCGTTCCACGAGACGACGATCCGCTCCGGATGCACGAGCTTCGCGGCGATGGCCGAAGGCACGCCGTAGCCCATCGCCCCGCTCGTCGGCGCGAGCTGCGTCCGATAGTGTCGATAGTCGAAGAACCGGTGCAGCCACGCCGCGTAGTTGCCGGCACCGTTGGTGACGATCGCATCATCGGGCAAACGCTGGCGCAGCTGGCGCAGCACGATCGACAGATTCACCTCGCCGGGGGGCGCGACGGGTTCGAGGGTCTTCAGGTAATCGGCATGCGCGCTCGCCGACCAGTCGCTCCATTCGGCGGCTGAATTCGCCGGCACCGGCGCGAGCGCACGCAGTGCCGCGGCCATCTCCGGCATCCCCGAGTTGATCAGCAGCTCGCCCTGGTACACGCGTCCCAGTTCCTCGGCACCGGCGTGCACGTGGATCAGCGCAGGCTTCATCCGCGGCACGTCGAGCAGCGTGTAGCCCTGGGTCGCCATCTCACCCAGGCGCGGGCCGACGACGAGCAGCAGGTCGCAGTTGCGTACGCGCTCGGCAAGCGCCGCGTCGATGCCGACGCCGACATCGCCGGCGTAGTTCGGCGAGCGGTTGTCGAACAGGTCCTGGCAGCGGAACGAGCAGCCGACCGGCAGGCGGTTTGCCTGCGCGAACGCCGCGATGTCGGCGACCGCCTGTGCGTTCCAGCCGCTACCGCCGATCATTAGGAATGGACGCTTCGCCGCCGCGAGCATCGCGCGCAGCCGCGCCAGGTCGGCCGCGCCGGGATG
>JACMMK010000501.1 GCA_014379045.1 Burkholderiales bacterium | reverse complement strand
CGGCGTGTGCCGCACGCCGTGGTGGAACCAGGCGGACAGCGCGGCCCGGGACGCGTTCGAGCGCACCGCCGCGCTGTTCCTCGAGGCCGGGGCTCAGGTGAGTACGCTCGAACTCGATTCCGCCTTCGCGCGCCTGAACGAGGCCCAGATCACGCTGAGCGCGTACGAGTTCTACCGCGCGCTCACGCACGAACGTACGCAGCATCCGGAACTCATCTCGGCGAGCCTGACCGGACGGATCGCGGCCGGCGGCGCGGTGACCCGCGCTCAGTACGAGCAGGCGCACGCCGACACGCGCCGCGGCAAGGCATTGATCGCCGCGAGTTTCAGCGAGTTCGACATCCTGCTCGCCCCGAGTACGCCGGGCGAGGCACCGGACATCGCGTCCACCGGCGAGCCGACGTTCGGGTTGATGTGGACCTTGCTCGGGCTGCCGTGCTTGACGCTACCGTGTGGCTTTGGGCCTTTCCGGCTGCCGTTGGGCGCTCAACTCGTTGCCGCGTCGGCTGACGACCGGACCTTGTTGCGCTGCGCCTCGTGGGCACAACAGGTGCTGTCGGGTCGCTAGCGCCAGCAACGCATGGTCGGCACGTCGGTAGGCGCGGATCATCGCTTTCCGGGGTTAGATATTCGCCGGATCGATTGGCGCGCCGTCGACTTTCTGCGAGCCCGCTTGCAACGCGGTCCCTACCACGTTAATATTCCTTTTAACGCAATAACATTCCGATTAACGGAACGCGTGCCGGTCTTTCTTAAGGTCGCAAAGGAGGAAGCATGCCTACAACACCGCTCACCACGACCCGGCACGCACCCCACGAAGGCCGGCTGCTTCGCGCGGTAGATGTCACGACCGGCGCCGACGGTGGCGCACGGCTTTGCGCAGCCGAGTGCGAGAGTTGCGGCACCCGCATCTTTCCCAGCGCGGCGGTATGCCCGTCGTGCAACGCAGAACGGCTGCGTCCGCTGGCGTTGAGCGAGCGTGGAACCCTTTACGCGTACTCGACGGTGCACGTGGCGCCGGCGATCTGGCAGACGCCGTATGTCATCGGTTATGTCGATCTTCCCGAGGGCGTGCGCATCTTCGGCAAGGTCGATCCGGCCGATGATCTGCGCCCCGACATGCCGGTTCGCATCCGCATCGAAGCGGCGAGCGACATCGCCGGGGCTAAGGACGTAACGACCACCGGCAGCAACGCGTTCCACTACTGGTTCACGGCGCGCTGAGCGCGAGGAGACTCCCGATGCATGCAAATCTGCGACCGGTATCGGTCATCGGCACGGGCATGATCAAGTTCGGCAAGTATCGCGAATCGACCGTACCGCAGCTCGCGCAACCGGCGGTGCGCGATGCATTGCGCGAAGCGCATCTCGAACCCCACCAGATCGAGGCGATCTACGCGGGGACCGCGACCTCGGGATGGATGCCGGGCCAGCGCGTGGCACGCGACACCGGCATGAGCGGCGTGCCGGTGGTCAACTGCGAGAACGCATGCTCGAGCAGCGCCACCGCGTTTCGCGAGGCCTGGATCGCGGTCGGCGCCGGCCTCTACGACTACGCGCTCGTGTTCGGCGTCGAGCAGTTGACGAAGCTCGGCGGTGGCACGCTGCCGCTCGATCAGGACGACATCGAGGTCACCAACGGCATGGTGATGCCGGCGCTCTACGCAATGCGTGCCCAGCGCTACCTGCACGACCATGGTGCGACCGAAAAGGATTTGGCAGCGGTCGCCGTCAAGGCGCGGCGGCACGGAGCGCTCAACCCCGACGCGCAGTTCCAGGCCGAGACCACGGTGGAAGAGGTACTCGCGTCGCGCCGGATCGCCGATCCTCTTACCTTGCTGCAGTGCTGTCCGACCGGCGACGGCGCCGCCGCCGTGGTAATCTGTCCGTCCGAACGCGCCGCCGCGCATGCCGATCGGCCCGTGAAGGTGCTCGGCTCGCATCTCACGTCGGGGAAGTTCGTGCCGGGGTTTCGCGACATGACGATGCCCGAGATCACGCAACGCTGCTCGGGCGAGCTGTACGAAGAGCTCGGCATCGGACCTGAAGACATCGATGTGCTCGAGTGCCACGATGCGTTCACGATCGCCGAGCTGCTGTATTACGAAGCGTTGGGCTTGTGCGGACGCGGCGAGGCGATCGGTCTGTTGCGCGATGGCACGACCTCGCTGGGCGGCCGCGTGCCGGTCAATCCGAGTGGCGGACTGTTGTCGAAGGGGCACCCGGTCGGCGCGAGCGGCGCGGCGCAGATGGTCGAGATCGTGCGTCAGTTGCAGGGACGCTGCGGGGCACGGCAGGTCGAGGGCGCGAAGATCGGTCTGACCCATGTGACCGGCGGCGGTACCTCGGGCTTCGACCACGGCGCGTGCGCGATTCACGTGTTCGGCGTCTGAAGCCGCCAGCCATCACTGACCTGTCGCGTGCCGACCTTGCCGCCACGACGCCCACCCGGGCCGATGCCCATCGGCCGACCCGCTTCGTCCGCCGTGCGGGGTCAGCGCAGTGCCGACACCGGCACCGTGGCGCGCGCGGTGGCGCTGCTG
>JACMMK010000500.1 GCA_014379045.1 Burkholderiales bacterium | reverse complement strand
GCTGGTGCGCGAAGTACATCACCGCATCAAGAATCACCTGCAGGGCGTCACCGGGTTGATCGAGCGCTATCGCCACGAGCACCCGGGTCTGGACTCCGCGCTCGATGCGATCTCCGGCCAGTTGCAATCGATCGGCACGGTCTACGGGTTGCTCGCGCGCTCCGGCCGTAGCGATCTTGCACTCGACGAGATCGCCCAGGCGGTAACCGACGGCGTGCGCGGAATCGCGCCGGCGGGCATCTCCAGCAACTTTCCGGATGGAATCTCCGCGTGGCGCATCGCCGAACAGTACTGCGTCCCGATCGCGCTGATCGTGAACGAACTGGTGATGAACGCGATCAAGCATGGCGTCGCGCGTGCCGATAACGCCTCGGCCAGGGTGGGATGCACGATGATCCCGGAGGGGTGCATGCTGTGCATCGTCAATGCCGGCACGCTCCCGCCGGGGTTCGATTTCCATTCGGGCGCAGGCATTCGAACCGGATTACGCCTGGTACGAACGATGCTGCCTGCGCAGGGTGCATCCCTCACCTTCAGATCGCGCAGCGGCGAAGTCGATGTTGCCCTGCGCCTGGAGCCGCCGGTGCTGGTCCCGCTGACGCTCGGGGACGCGGTATAGACCCTCGCGCGCCGACCGACGTTCGACCAGGCACTGCTCGTCTTGCCGCCCTACCATCGCGATCCCACCGCGTACCGCCGCGCCGCCTCCCGACTCGAGTTCCGACCATGACCGAAGAAACCGCCCCCGGTATCCCGCCGCCTGGCACCGATCTCACTGCGGGCGCCGCCGCGCGCGCCCGCATCGTACTGGTGGTGGACGACGACCCGCTGATCCTGGTGACCGTCGGCGACGGGCTGCGCCGCGTCGGCTACGAGGTGTGGTCGGCGGCAGGGGGACAGGAAGCAATGGCACTGACGCAGCAGACCATGCCCGATGTGGCGCTGGTCGATATGCGCATGCCCGGCATGAGCGGGCTCGAACTCGCCGAGGCATTGCTCGACCGCGCGCATCTGCCGGTGGTGTTCCTGTCGGCCTACGACGACCTGGAACTGGTGCGCGAGGCGGCGACCCAGGGCGCGTACAGTTATCTGGTGAAGCCGGCGCTGATTCGACACATCGTCCCGGCGCTCGAGACCGCGATGGTGCGTGCCCGCGATGTCGCTGAGATCGAGGGCGAGCAGGACCGCCTGCGCGGCGTACTCGAAGGTCAGCAGGAGATCAGCGTCGCCGTCGGAATAGTGATGGAACGCCAACGCATGTCGCGCGTCGCCGCCTTCAACCACCTGCGGGGCGAAGCGCGCAATCACCGGCGCAAACTGCGTGAGATCGCCGCCGAGTATCTCGCCGCGGAAGAGCGTCTGAACCGCGGCGCCTGAAGTGCGCGGGCGGCCTCGATTCGTTCACGCGGTCGGTTCCACGTCGGGAACCCAAGCCGAATGGATACCGCTCGTTGCGCTAAAGGTCCCGCGCCGGGGGTCGATACTCAGGGCGTTGCCATTGTGCAACCCGAATGCAGTCATGCGCGCAGGCCTCTCCCGCCTGGCGCCAACCTCCTGGCTCGACTGCCGGGAAAAAGGAGTCCGATGACTGCCGACCCCGTGCACCCCTGCACAGGCGCGTCTGCACCCGTTGCAGCTACGCTCTGGCCAAGCGGCATCGACGGCAACGAACCGCGACCGATGAGTCTGGACGCGCTGCGTCGGGTCGCGATGCCGGGCGGTGAAGTGCCGTTGATGCCAGGAGAACTCTTCTTCGGTCATGCGCCGGCGCGTCTGGCGACGCTGCTCGGGGCGTGCGTCTCGGTCACGCTCTGGCATGAAGGCACGCACACCGGCGGTATTTGCCACTTTGTCGTGCCGGGCCGGCCGCAACGCAGGACGCATCGCGACGGTCGCTTCGGCGACGAGGCGCTCGAGATGCTCGCCGCAGCGCTCGCCCGCGCGGGCCTGCATCTCGGTGACTGCCAGATCAAGCTGTTCGGCGGCGGCGGCGGCGGCG
>JACMMK010000499.1 GCA_014379045.1 Burkholderiales bacterium | reverse complement strand
GGCGCGAGCGGCCGCGATTTCATCACCGCGTGCGTGGCCGGCTACGAGTGCGGCGTGCGCGTCGGCGAGTTTCTCGGGCGTTCGCATTACAAGGTATTCCATACCACCGGCACCGCCGGCACGCTCGCTGCAGCCGCCGCGGCGGGACATCTTCTCGGCCTCGACGCCGACCGGATGCAGCACTGCCTCGGCTCGGCCGGAACCCAGGCGGCCGGGCTGTGGGAGTTCCTGCGCGACGCGGCGGATTCGAAGCAGCTTCACGCTGCGAAGGCAGCCGCGAACGGCCTGACCGCGGCGTGTCTCGCGCGCGACGGGTTCACCGGCGCGCGCAGGATTCTCGAAGGCGCTACCGGCATGGCGGCCGGCATGTCGATCGACGCCGATCCGAGCTACCTGACCGACCGCCTCGGCGCGCGCTGGGCGTTGGCCGAAACCTCGTTCAAGTTCCATGCCTCGTGCCGCCATACGCACCCGGCCGCCGACGCGCTGCTCGCGCTGATGGGCGCGCATCGTCTCCCCGCAGCCGATATCGCCCGGGTCCGTTGCCACGTGCACCAGGGCGCGCTCGACGTACTCGGACCGGTCGTCGATCCACAGTCGATCCATCAGTCGAAGTTCTCGATGGGCTTCGTCCTCGCGCAGATCGCATTGACCGGCCGCGCCGGACTGGGCGAGTTCACCGAGCCGGCGCTGCGCGATGCGAAGGTGCGGGCATTTCTCGACCGGGTCACGATGGTGCTCGACCCCGAGGTCGATCGGGCGTATCCGAAGCGCTGGCTGGGGCGGGTCGAAGTCGAGACGCACGATGGTCGCCGCTTCGAAGAGCGGGTCGACACGCCGAAAGGCGATCCCGGAAACACGCTGAGCCGCGGCGAGCTCGAAGACAAGGCGATGCGTCTGGCGGCGTATGCCCAGGGCGCGTCGCCGGCCGAGATGCGACAGGTTATCGCACGCTGCTGGCGCCTGCACGAAGAAACGGAGTTGGGAGGATGGTTGTCATGATGCGCATCGAACAACGCTGCGGGGGGAGTCGAACGTCGATCGCCTCGGTTCTAGCCGTCGCTGGCACAGACTGCACCGTGAAGCGTCCGGTGGCGATGGCGTACGCGGTGACCACCGCGCTGACTGTGGGCACGATCGCGGCGCTCGCCCTCGCGCCCTTGCACGCGCTGGCGCAGCAGAACTGGCCGGTCAAGCCGATCCGGATGCTGGTGCCCTGGCCGCCGGGGGGATCCAACGATGCGGCAGCGCGGCTGATCGCACCGCGGCTCGCCGAGACGCTCGGACAACCGATCACCGTCGAGAACCGCGGCGGCGCGGCGGGCTCGGTCGGCGCCGAGGTCGTGTCGCGCGCCGACCCCGACGGCTACACGTTGATGCTGCACTCCGTCACGCATCTGTCGAATGCCGCGCTGTATCCGAAGCTCGCCTACGACACGGTGAAGGACTTCACCCCGATCGGCATGGTGTCGACGCAACCGACGTTGCTTGTCGTCCATCCATCGTTCCCGGTCCGGACGGTGAAGGAGTTGATCGCACTCGCCCGCGCCAAACCCCGACAGGTGTTCTACGGGTCGGCGGGCAACGGCAGCGCGCCGCATCTGTCGATGACGCTGTTCTCGTCGATGGCGAAAGTCGAACTCGAGCATGTCCCGTATAAAGGGGGCGGTCCCGCGTTGGCCGGGCTGCTCGGGGGAGAAGTGCCGGTGATGCTGGCGACCGTGCCCTCGGTGATGGAACAGGTCAAGGCCGGAAGGCTGCGTGCCGTCGCCACCTCGTCGGCGAAGCGGCTGTCGATGCTGCCGGATATCCCGACCGTCGCGGAGTCGGGCCTGCCCGGCTACGAGATGAGCCCGTGGATCGGCGTGTGGGGGCCCGGCAACCTGCCGCGAGCGATCGTCGACCGGGTCAATCGCGCGCTCGCCAAGGCGCTGGCGAGTCCCGACGTGCGCGATGGTTTCGCGCAACAAGGGCTCGAGCCGATTTCGATGACACCCGAAGAATTCGCGAAGCTGATCCCGCTCGAGATGGAGCGCTATGCACGACTCGTGAAATTGTCGAACGCGCGCGTCGAGTGAGGCGCCGGCGCAGGGGTCGGCTATGACCAGAATCGTTGCGATACACGAGGGCGTTGCGCCGATCGCCTCGGCGATCCGCAATGCATACATCGATTTCTCGAAGATGACCGCGAGCATCGTCGCGGTGGTCACCGATATCGTGCGCGACGGCAGGCCGGTCATCGGCTACGGCTTCAACTCCAATGGCCGCTATGCGCAGAGCGGCCTGCTGCGCGAGCGCTTCATTCCACGCCTGCTCGCGGCCGACCCGGCGACGCTGGTCGACGCCGACCGTGACAACCTCGATCCGCACAAGGCCTGGGCGTGTCTGTTCGCGAACGAAAAACCCGGGGGTCACGGCGAACGTTCGGTCGCCATCGGCGTGCTCGACATGGCGCTCTGGGACGCGGTCGCCAAGATCGAACGTAAACCGTTGTGGCGCCTGCTCGCAGACCGCTACCGCGCCGGCGTCGCCGACGAACGCGTGTTCGTCTACGCCGCCGGCGGCTACTACTATCCCGGCAAGGATCTGGCCGCGCTCAAGGCCGAGATGCAAGGCTATCTCGACCTCGGCTATTCGGTGGTCAAGATCAAGATTGGAGACGATCTCGACGACGACCTGCGCCGGTTCGACGCCGTGCTCTCGGTGGTCGGGCGCGGCGAGCGTCTCGCGGTCGATGCCAACGGGCGCTTCGACCTGCCCACCGCGGTCGCCTACGCCAGGGCGCTCGCGCCGTACGGACTGTTCTGGTTTGAAGAGGCGGGCGACCCGCTCGATTACGCCCTGCAGTGCGAACTCGCCCAGCACTATCCGCACGCGATGGCCACCGGCGAAAATCTGTTCTCGATGCAGGACGCGCGCAATCTGATCCGCTACGGCGGGCTGCGCGCCGATCGCGACTGGTTGCAGTTCGACTGCGCGTTGTCCTATGGGCTGGTCGAGTACCTGCGCACGCTGGAGATGCTGCGCGCGAACGGCTGGTCGGCGCGGCGCTGCATCCCGCACGGCGGGCATCAGATGTCGCTCAACATCGCCGCCGGGCTGGGACTCGGTGGCAATGAATCGTATCCCGGCGTATTCCAGCCGTTCGGGGGGTTTGCCGACGGCATACCCGTCGTCGACGGCCATGTTCGCCTGCCGGCAGACCCGGGCGTCGGCTTCGAGGCGAAGCGCCAGTTGTACGCGGTGCTCTCGTCGCTGCATCGCTGACGTGCACGCGGCACCCGACTCTGTTTCACCGACCCGGTAACCGATGCGACCGCGATGAAACTTCATCTGCAGAACACCCAGGGGCTCAATGTCATCACCGGCTACAACGCCGACCATGTGCAGGTGAACGGCGTGCGCCACGACCGGCCGCTGCTGCTCGGGCCGAACGTCGGTCCGCTGGACTGGTCAGGACAAAGCTTCGACACCCTCACCGCAAACGATTTCGAAGCGATCCTCGCGCATGACCCGGAGCTCGTGTTGCTCGGCACGGGCCGGCGTCTGCGCTTTCCTGCCCCGGCCCTCACGCGGGGATTCGCCGGTGCGCGCATCGGGTTCGAGGCGATGGACACCTCGGCCGCGTGCCGCACCTACAACATCCTGATGGGCGAGGGGCGGCGGGTCGTCGCCGCGCTGTTGTTCGATCGCGACCCGCAGTAAGCCCAAGCGCGCGCGGCGAGGACTGTTGCGGCCCGCCCGCGTCAGGCTGCCGCGCTGTGGCGCAGCCGGTCGGTCGCCAGTGCGCGCGCGAACTCGACCGCGGGCATCGGTCGACCGAACAGATAGCCCTGCACGTCGTCGCAGCCGTGCTCGCGCAGGAACTGCAACTGCTCGCGCGTCTCGACGCCTTCGGCGACCACGCGCAGCTTGAGGCTGTGCGCCATCGCGATCACCGCGCGCGTGATCGCAGCGTCATCGGTGTCCCCGGGAAGGTCGCGCACGAACGAGCGGTCGATCTTCAGGCTGTCGACCGGAAAGCGCTTCAACTGCGCGAGCGACGAATAGCCGGTGCCGAAATCGTCGATCGAGAGGTGACACCCCATCGCCTTCAACGCCGTGAGCAGGATCACCGCCTGCTCCGGATTGTTCATCACCATGCTCTCGGTGATCTCGAGCTCGAGCGTGCCGGGCGAAAGCGCGTGCCGCTCGAGGGTTCGTGCCGTCGCATCGACCAGCGTCTCGTGCGCGAACTGCCGCGCGGACAGATTGACCGCCACCGCGATCGGCGGCAGACCGGACACCTGCCAGCTGACCGCTTCCTGGCAGGCCTGATCGAGCACCCATTCGCCGATCGGCACGATCAGACCCGTTTCCTCGGCGAGCGTAATGAACTGACCCGGAAGCACCAGCCCCATCTGCGGATGGCGCCAGCGCAGCAGTGCCTCGGCCCCGGCGATGCGCTGCGTCGAAAGCTCGATGCGCGCCTGATACCACAGCTCGAGTTCGCCCCGCTCCAGCGCCCGCCGCAGCGCCGCCTCCATCACCATGCGATCGAACGAATGCGCATTCATGTGCGCCGAATAGAACTGGAACTTGTTCTTCCCGAGTTCCTTGGCGCGGTACATCGCGACATCTGAATTCTTCAGCAACTGCTGCCGATCCGCACCGTCTTCGGGGAACCCCGCAATGCCCATGCTCGCGGTGATGTGGAATTCCTGCCCCTCGACGATGAACGGGCGCGCGATCGCCTGCAGGATCTTCTCGGCAACAGCGGCTACGGCGGCCACGGTGGCGAGTTCCTCGATGATGATCACGAACTCGTCGCCGCCCAGCCGGCACACCGTGTCGGAGGCACGCACGCAATCGTGCAGACGACCCGCGGCCTCGCGCAGGACCCGATCGCCCGCCTCGTGACCGAGCGAGTCGTTGATCATCTTGAACCGGTCGAGGTCGACGAACATCACTGCCAACTGGCGCTTGTGCCGCTGCGCCTGGTGGATCGCATGCTCGAGGTGCTGGTTGAACGCGGCGCGATTGGGCAACTGCGTCAACGGGTCGTAGTTGGCGAGGTACTGCAGCCGCTCCTCGCTCACCTTGCGCTGGCTGATATCGGTCGCGATGGTCACGAAGTGCGTGGCCTCGCCGGCATCGCTGCGAACCGCGCAGATCGACACCCACTCCGGATAGACCTCGCCGTTCTTGCGTCGACTCCACAGTTCGCCTTGCCACTTTCCCTGCTGGCGCACGACCGACCACATCAGCTGGTAGTCGGACGAGGTCTGCCGGTCCGACCGCAGCATGCGCGGGCTGCGGCCCATCACTTCATCGCGCTCGTAGCCGGTCATCACCGAGAACGCGGGATTCACGTCGACGATGTAGCCGCGCTCGTCGGTGACCACGATGCTCTCGGCGGCGCTCTCGACGGTCTTGCCCGCCAGGCGCAGCTTCGTCTCGGCCTCCTTGCGCTCGATGAACTGGCCGAGTTGCAGTCCGATCGCCTGCACCGAGTCGAGCAGCGCCTGATCGGGCGCGCGGCGCACGCTGCAGAAGAACTCGAGCACCCCGATCGTGGCGTCGCGCGATCGGATCGGAAACGCGAATGCCGACACGATCCCGGCGGCTTCTGCGGCTTCGCGCCGGCGCCATTCGCCGACGGCTCCGATGTCCTCGAGCCAGACGCTTCGGTTCTCGCGCCATACCCGGCGCGCGACCCCGCCCGGCTGTGCCGGAACGCTGCGCGACGCCCGGCTTGCCTCCACGAAGCGCGTGATCTCGGGCGCACCGTCGCCCCACGCCTCCGACATGTAGAGCGCGCCGTCGTTCGAATCGAACAGCAGCAGACCGCCGCAGTTCCAGTGCTGGCTGGTACAGATCGTCTCGATGATCCGCGCGATCGTCGGCTGCACCGGGCCGCTCTCGGCAAGCGTCGCCGTCACCGCATGCTCCATCGCGCGCCGGGCTTCCTCCCACTTGCGCTCGGTGACGTTGCGCCCGGTACCCCGATAGCCCAGAAACCGCTGCTGTTCGTCGAACAGCGGTCGTCCGCTCACCGTCACGTAATAAAGCGCGCCTTCGAGCGTGCGCAGACGCAACTCGACATCGCGGAAGCCTTCGTTCGCGGTGAGCTTCGCGTCGAAGCTCACCCAGAACTCCCGAGGCATGTCGAATACCGCCACCTCGGCCCAATGCCGCCCAACGCACTGCGCCGGCGCGACGCCAGCGGGTTCGAATGCCTGCCCGGCCACTTCGGTGAAGCGCAGCTGCGCGTCCTGCTCCCAGTACCAGTCCGACGAGAGTTCGGTCAGGCTGCGGAAGCGCGCTTCGCTGTGGGTGACCGCTTCGACCATCTGCCAGTTGCGCGTGACGTCCGCGAGTGTGCCGGCGAGCCGCAGGGGCCGTCCCGACTCGTCGTGCGCGACCACCTTGCCGGTCGCATGCACCTGCCGCCAGTCGCCGTCGAGCGTGCGTATCCGGTGACGGATCGAATACTGCGCGGTACGCGCGCGCGCGACCTGCTCGAGCGCGTGTTCGGTTGCCGCCCGGTCCTCGGGGTGCACGACGTCGATGAACTCGCCGGTCGTCACGGTCACCGCCTGTGGCAGGTCGCCTCGCATCAGCGCCCACTGCTCGGTCAGGTAGAGCGACCCGGATGCCAGATCGAGGTCGAACAGTGCGAGCTCGGAGGCCTGCAGCGCGAGGTCGAGGCGCTGTTCGGCATCGCGGATCTGCACCTGGATCGCCTTGCGCTCGACGATCTCGTCGGCCAGCGCCTCGTTGATCCGGCGCAGCTCGGCGGTGCGCTCGGCGACGCGGTGGTCCAGACGCTCGTGCGCGGCCTTCAGTTCGCGCTCGATGCGTGCGCGTTCGATCACCTCCGACTGCAGCCGCCGGTTGACGAGCGCGGCGTGCTCGCGCTCGCTGCGGTAGCGATCGACCCGGCCCAGCGCGAGGAGCATGGTCAGCAGGCCGAGTGCTCCGAGCGTCCCCGCCACCAGCGCCAGGGTACTCATGGCGGCGCGCGAAGCCTGATGCAGTTCGGTCACGTCCTGAATCAGCACCAGCACGCCCTGCGCACCGGCGCGTACTTCCGACAACGGCACTGCCAGCGCCTGCAGGCAGCGCTGCTGCGAACATTGCCGCAGGCGCTCCGGCAACGCGGTGCCTGGCGGCGACGCGAGCAAGCGATCGACGAGCGATGGCGCCTGGCCGGCGCCGTGCGCTTCCCCAAGGCCCGGAGACAGTGCGCCCGCACTCGCGTGCAACACCACGCGGCGCTCGCTGGCGCCGGGCGATTCCTCGGCATCGAGTACCGCCACGTCCACTCTGGCAAGTGCCTCGAGGCGGTCGACGATCCGGGCCAGGGGGATGCCCAGCTCGACGAAGCCGACCACTCGCCCGTCCGCGACCCACGGGTGCGCGACCGTCAACAGCGTTTCGCCACCGGCCGTACGCTCCACGCCATGCGCCGGGGCCTG
>JACMMK010000498.1 GCA_014379045.1 Burkholderiales bacterium | reverse complement strand
TCGCCCGGCGCAGCGCGCTCGCCGCGGCCTCGTCATGGGTCAACGGCGCCTGCGCGCGAGGTGGCGCGGCCGACCCCCGGCTCAGCGCGCGCGCGAGGTCTTCCACGCGATCCACAGTTTGCGCAGCGGTGTCAACGAGGTGCGCTCGAGCAGCACCCGCGAACCGCCTGCGCGGATCTCGCCCAGCAGCGTGCGATAGATCGCCGCCATGATCAGGCCCGTGCGCTGCGCGCGACGGTCTTCGGGCGGCAGCATTGCCAGGGCGGCTTCGTAGTGACTTTCCGCACGGTCGATCTGGAACGTGATCAGTGCGCGCACCGCTTCGCTGTCGCGTCGTTCGGTGAGCTCGTCCTCACGCACGCCGAAGCGGGCGAGCTCGTCGAGCGGCAGGTAGATCCGGTTGCGCTGCGCGTCCTCGGCGACATCGCGCACGATGTTGGTCAGCTGCAGCGCGATCCCCAGGGTGTCGGCATAGTCGAGCGTGCGCGGGTTGCGATAGCCGAAGATGCGTGCGGAAAGCAATCCCACGGCGCCGGCGACCCGATGGCAATACAGGCGCAGGTCGGCGAAGGTGTCATAGCGGTTGAAATCGAGATCCATCTGCATGCCGTCGATGATCTCGTCGAACACGGCGCGCGGTAGGTCGAAGCGTTCGAGCATCGGTGCGAGCGCGCGCGTGACCGGATGCAGGGGCTCTGCGGCCACGGGTGGCACGCTGCCGGAACCGCCTCCGGTGCGCACTTCGGTGCCGGATCGAGCATGCGCGCGGGCTGCATCGCGCGCCTCGTACGCGAGCGCGATCTGGTTGCGCCACCACGCAAGCTTCAGACGCGCGACGGCGTCATCACTCACTTCGTCGACGACGTCGTCGACCTCGCGGCAGAATGCATACAGCGCGGTGATGGCGCGTCGCTCGAGTGCGGGCAGGAACATGAAGCTGTAGTAGAAACTCGACCCGCTCGCCGCGGCGCGTTGCTGGCAGTACTCATCCGGCGTCAACGCGTCGCTCCGCTCGGTGCCGGCGGCGCGGCGTCTTCGGGACTGCCGCGCGGAAACCACAGCGCGCGACCGATGATCGCCACCCAGTCGAGCCGGCCAAGTTGCGGACGATGCCGGAACACGTCGCCGTCGACGCGCCGCAGCCGGTGCACGATGCGCGACCCGCCGCAGACGATGATGCGCAGTTCGATACCGACCCGTCCCTGCAACGCGCGCGCAAGCGGTGCTCCCGATATCAGCATCGCCCCCGCGCGGTCGATCTGCGGTATCACGAATGCCTGCCAGTGCGCATCGGCGCGACCCGCGGCGATCTGCGCGTCGGAGATGCCGTGCGCGGCCATCTCGTCCTGCGCGAGGTACACGCGCCCCTTGCCCCAGTCGACGGCGATGTCCTGCAGGAAGTTGATCAGCTGCAGCGCCGAGCAGATCCGGTCCGACCAGCCGAGCAAGCGCGGTTCGGTACGTTCGAACAGATGCAGCAGCAAGCGTCCGACGGGGTTCGCCGAGCGCCGGCAATAGTCGAGCACTTCGTCGAAGTTCGCGTAGCGGGTCTTCACGACATCCTGGGCGAACGCATCGAGCAGGTCGTGGAACAGCACGAGCGGCAGCGCGCGCTCGGCGATCATCGGCGCGAGTGCGCGGAACAACGGTGTTTCAGGCAGGCGTCCGGCGTCGATCCGGTCGAGCTCGGCGCGATAGGCATCGAGCGCGTGCAGCCGCGCCGCCGGCAGGGCGTCGCCCTCGTCGGCCAGATCGTCGGCGGAGCGCGCGAACGCATAGATCAGTTCCACCGGCCGCCGCAGGCGACCGGGCATCACCCAGGAGGCGACCGGAAAGTTTTCGTAGTGCTCGACGGGCATCTTTTCGTCGCTGCGAGAAATAGTACGGGTCGCGATCGGCGCAGGCCCGGTTACAGTCGAATGGCGCGTAGTTTAAACTCGACGGGTTTGCATGAAGTCGCGGCGAAAGTGGCGGAATTGGTAGACGCACTGGATTTAGGTTCCAGCGCCGAAAGGCGTGAGAGTTCGAGTCTCTCCTTTCGCACCAGCCAGCCTCGTCCGACTACGCGCCGCAACGTCAATGGATATAGTCGTCGATGTGTCGGCGTCGATCGTTCGACGTCCGCCACTTCTCCCCGTCATCTTTTTTTCACTTGTCCGAGTCCATGAACGTATCCGTTGAGAACCTGAGTACCCTCGAGCGTCGTGTCAGCGTTTCGCTGCCGATCACGCAGATCGAAACCGAGGTCGACGAGCGCCTCAAGAAGCTCGCCCGCACGGTCAAGCTGCATGGGTTCAGGCCCGGCAAGGTGCCGTTCAAGCTCGTCGCCCAGCAGTATGGGCCGCAGGTCCGGCAGGAAGTGGTCGGCGACACCGTGCAGAAGAGCTTCGGTGAAGCGGTGCGCGAGCGCAACCTGCGGGTCGCGGGGATGCCGAAGTTCGAGGCACGCGACGAAGCACCGAGCCCGCAGGAATTCGCCTACAGCGCGACGTTCGAGGTGTACCCCGAACTCGCCCTCGGCGACCTGTCGCAGGCAAAGATCGAACGCCCGGTGGTCGAGGTGACGGCGGCCGACATCGAGCGCACCATCGAGATCCTCCGCCAGCAGCGTGCAACCTACGAGACCACGGCGCGTGCGGTCGAGGCCACCGATCAGGTGGTCATCGATTTTCTCGGCACCATCGATGCCGTCCCCTTCGCCGGCGGCGCGGGGCAGGACGCGGAGTTCGTGCTCGGCAAGAAACGGCTGCTGCCGGAGTTCGAGGCCGCGCTTCTGGGCATGCACGCCGGCGAGTCGAAGACCTTCACCGTGCAGTTTCCCGCCGATTACGGTGGCGTCGAGGTGGCGGGTAAGACGGCCAGTTTCGAGGTAACCGTAAAGCGCGTTGCAGCGCCGAAGATTCCGGCGCTCGACGCCGAGTTCGCGCGCCAGATGGGGGTCGCCGATGGCGACCTGACACGCATGCGCAGTGAAGTCGAGGCCAATGTGCGGCGCGAGGTCGACCGGCGCGTCAAGGCCCGTATCAAGGACCGGGTGATCGACGTGTTGCTCCAGACCACGCCGGTCGAGGTGCCTAAAGCGTTGATCGCAGAAGAGACCGAGCGGTTGAAGGACATGGCGCGGCGCGACATGGAAGCGCGCGGCATGCCGGTGGGCAATGCGCCGATTCCGTCGGAAATGTTCGAAGCGCAGGCGGGTCGGCGCGTCAGCCTCGGATTGATCTTCGCCGAGGCGGTCAAGAAGCATGGCCTTCACGCCAAACCGGCGCAGGTGAAAGCCGAAATCCAGGCGCTCGCCGAAAGCTACGAACGGCCGGAGGAAGTCGTCAAGTGGTATTATGGCTCTTCCCAACGCTTGTCGGAAGTCGAGGCAATCGTGGTCGAGAGCAACGTGGTGGAGTGGGTGCTCGGCGCCGCGCTCGTCACCGACACGCCGCTGGCCTTCGATACGCTGATGGGGTCCGACGCCGCGGTCGCCGCCAGCGCTTGAGGCGCAGGAGATGTAAGCCGACCGCGCGGCTATTGCGTTGTGCAGGGTGAGGCCCGATGTTGATGATCGCCGCACCGGGTCTGGCGGGTCATTTGAACAGGCGATTTCGCCTGGTTGAGTGGCATCGCAGCGAGCAGGACTCACTTAGCGTGCGACGGGAACTCGGCGCTACGCGAGTTTCACGACCGATCTCCGTATTTCGTATTTCAGGAGGGCTTCACCTTATATGATCAACTGGAACGCTCCGGGCACAGGGCAGAGTGGCGGTGCAGCAACGATGATCGAGCCGCAGGGCCTCGGTATGGTGCCGATGGTGATCGAGCAGAGCGGTCGTGGCGAACGCGCGTACGACATCTATTCGAGACTGCTGAAGGAGCGGGTGATCTTTCTGGTCGGGCCGGTGAACGAGCAGACCGCGAACCTGGTGGTCGCGCAGTTGCTGTTCCTCGAGTCTGAGAATCCCGACAAGGACGTGTCGTTCTATATCAACTCGCCCGGCGGCATGGTGTCGGCAGGGTTGGCCATCTACGATACGATGCAATTCATCAAGCCCGACGTGAGCACGCTGTGCATCGGGCAGGCGGCGAGCATGGGCGCTTTCCTGCTTGCGGCAGGGGCCAAGGGCAAGCGCTACTGTCTGCCGAACTCGCGCGTGATGATTCATCAGCCGAGCGGCGGGTTCCAGGGGCAGGCCTCCGACATCGAAATCCACGCCAAAGAAATTCTCTATTTGAAACAACGGCTCAACGAGTTGTTGGCGAGACACACCGGGCAGGATACGGCGACCATTCTGCGGGACAGCGACCGTGATAATTTCCTTAGCGCGGAGGATGCGGTCAAGTATGGTGTCGTCGATCAGGTGTTGCTGACGCGGTCGGGCGTTTGACCGGATACTTGAGCAACCCTACGTTGGCATCGACGACCAAGATTATCGAGCGCTCGCCCGCGTTGAAGGCTGATTCGGGGAAGCGGGTTGCGCAAGGGACATCATGACCGAAAAAGTGAGCGGCGGCGAAAAGCTTCTCTACTGCTCGTTTTGCGGGAAGAGCCAGCACGAGGTGCGCAAGCTCATTGCCGGCCCGTCGGTGTTCATCTGCGACGAATGTATCGAGCTGTGCAACGACATCATCCGTGAAGAGACCCAGGGTGATGCGACCCCCGGGCGCGGCGTCAAGTCCGACCTCCCGGTTCCACGCGAGATCCAGCAGATCCTCGACCAGTACGTGATCGGCCAGGACAAGGCGAAGAAGATCCTGTCGGTCGCCGTCTACAACCACTACAAGCGGGTCCAGTTCGGCGCCAACCACCACGACGAGGTGG
>JACMMK010000497.1 GCA_014379045.1 Burkholderiales bacterium | reverse complement strand
CTGGGCGCCCGCCACGGACGCGGCCAGCAACGTGAGTGCTGCCGTCGAAACGCCGAGCGCCGCGGGCCAGCGCCTCCGCGCGGGCGCAATACGCGGTCCGCTGTCTGCCCCAGTCCTGTTTGCTGCACTCGTTGTCCGCATCGTGATGCCCTCGGCTGCCCCTGAAAACCCTTCAACGTTCGTCCCGGTCTTTCGCCGACACGCCACCCCCGCGGATTTCATTCCTGCAACCGGGTCTGGAACACGAGCCCGCCGTGTTCGCGCAATGCATGGAAGCGGATGTCCTTCCAGCGTTCCTGTGCGACGCTCAGTTCCGACTCGTGACTCGCCAGGAACGCCGGCGCTTCGACGACGTCGAGCGCGACCCGATGCGCGTTGAATTCGATGAAACGGGCGAGTTCGGCGGGATTGTCGGCGGTGACCCAGCGTGCGATCCGATACCTCGAAGGCGCCATCCGTGCTTCGACGCCGTACTCGTGCTTGAGACGATGCGCTGCCACCTCGAACTGCAGATTGCCCACCGCGCCCAGCAGCATCGCGCCACCGGTGTGCGGCCTGAACACCTGGATCGCTCCCTCCTCGCCGAGTTGCAGCAGCCCCATGCGCAGTTGCTTGGTACGCATCGGATCGGCGACCTCGACGGTGTGGAACAGCTCGGGCGCGAAGAACGGCAGCCCGGTGAACTGCAGCTTCTCGCCCTCGGTCAAGGTGTCGCCCAACTGCAGCAGACCGTGGTTGGGAATGCCGATGATGTCGCCGGGATACGCTTCCTCGAGCAGGTCCCGGCGCTGCGACATGAACGACATCGAATTGTTGGTGCGGATGTCCTTGCCGTTGCGGCTTACCTTCAAACGCATGCCGCGCTCGAAACGTCCCGAGCACACGCGCACGAAGGCGATGCGGTCGCGGTACGCGGGATCCATGTTCGCCTGCACCTTGAACACGACGCCCGTGAAGCCGGTCTCCGCGGGTTCCACCGTGCGTTGCAACGCAATTCTGGACCCGGGCGCCGGCGCCAGTTGCACCAGCGAATCGAGAATCTCGCGCACGCCGAAATTGTTGATCGCCGAGCCGAAGAACACCGGCGTCTGTACCCCGGCGAGAAACGCCGGACGATCGAACGGCTGCGACGCGCCGCGCACCAGGTCGATCTCCTGGCGTGCCTGCACGAAGGCATCGCGGAAGCGCGCGAGGCAATCCGGATTGTCGATGCCGTCGATGATCTCTTCGCTCGCGCCGATCCGGTCGTCACCGGCGCGGAACACCCGCATCTGGTCGGCGCCGATATCAAACACGCCGCCGAAGCGCTTGCCCATGCCCACCGGCCAGGTGAACGGCACCGCCGCGATGCCGAGCACGCGTTCGATCTCGTCGAGCAGGTCGAGCGGCTCCTTCACTTCGCGATCGAGCTTGTTGATGAAGGTGATGATCGGCGTCTTGCGCGCCCGGCACACCTCGAGCAGTCGCAGCGTCTGCGCCTCGACGCCGTTGGCCGCGTCGATCACCATCAGCGCCGCGTCGACGGCGGTCAATACCCGATAGGTGTCTTCGGAGAAATCCTGGTGACCCGGCGTGTCGAGCAGGTTGATGACGCAGTCGCGGTACTCCATCTGCATCACCGAACTGGCCACCGAGATGCCGCGCTGCTTCTCGATCTCCATCCAGTCCGAGGTTGCGTAGCGGCTCGCCTTGCGTGCCTTGACGCTGCCCGCGATATGTATCGCACCGGCGAACAGCAGCAGCTTCTCGGTCAGCGTCGTCTTGCCCGCATCGGGGTGGGAAATGATTGCGAACGTGCGTCGACGCCCGACTTCACGGGCGATGGTCATGGCGGCGGCTGCGGGTCAACCCGGGGGCGATGCGAAGGCGACAATCGGAAGACTTCGGTTGGTAGATTCATCACTGAACGTCAAGGCGACTCGTGCCGTCGACGGCGCTGGACAATGCGTCCGGATGACGCATCTGGAGTGCGGTCTCGGCGCAACGCATCGGGGCTGCACGCGATCCCGCCACGGGCACCCCCGAGGTCGGTCGATCGACCAGCGGCAAATAATTAGTCCGAAGATCCGGGCGGCCAAACTCGGGCACACTTCTCGCGAACGGAAACGCCGGCTCTGTCCAGCGGATGGTCGGGAAAACCAGGGGGAATTCCTTCGACCCTCCGCACTTGGTCGAGTTTCGACGTGACTATTACAATAGCACGCGGGGTACTACGCCCCGCTTAAGGCGTCCCTGATTTGGCCGATCAAGGGCGACGCGCGTCCGAGATTCGCAGCTCCGAATACGCTCAGCATCCACGAAAGGAGTGCGGCAAATGAACGTACTGGACAACACGTCCCTGTTCCTCTCGACCCAGGAGATGGAGACGCTGCTCGAAGCGCTCATCGCATTGCGTCGGGGGGACGCGACCGCCAGATTGCCCGTCCAGTGGCTGGGCGTCGCCGGCAAGGTCGCCGACGTGTTCAACGATCTGGTCGAGCAGAACGCGACGATGGCCTCCGAGCTCGCACGCCTGCGCCAGGTCGTCGGCAAGGAAGGCAAGTTAAAGCAGCGTGCTGCGCTGAGCGAATCGCGCGGGTTCTGGGGCGAGTCGGTCGAATCGATCAACTCGCTGATCGACGACCTCGTGCACCCGACCAGCGAGGTGGCGCGGGTGATCGGCGCGGTCGCGCAGGGCGACCTTTCGAAGTCGATGGCGCTCGAGGTCGATGGCCGCGAGCTCGAAGGCGAATTCCTGCGCACCGCGCGCACGATCAACAAGATGGTCGAACAGTTGGGAAATTTTTCCGCCGAGGTGACGCGTGTCGCGCGCGAGGTCGGCACCGAGGGCAAGCTGGGTGGGCAGGCGAAGGTCAAGGGTGTGGCCGGCACCTGGAAAGATCTGACCGACTCGGTCAACTCCATGGCCGGCAATCTGACTGGTCAGGTGCGTAACATCGCGGAAGTCACCACGGCGGTGGCCAACGGTGACTTGTCCAAGAAAATCACGGTGGACGTGAAGGGCGAGATCTTTGAACTGAAAAACACCATCAACGTGATGGTCGACCAGCTACGCTCCTT
>JACMMK010000496.1 GCA_014379045.1 Burkholderiales bacterium | reverse complement strand
GGTGGTGCGAGTTTCGTGATCGAAATTCCCCGCGGCACGCGCGCCTCACCCGCACTGGCCGCGGAACGCAGCGCGTCGGGCGTCGACGCCGAGCGCGTGGCATGAACGTCGTTCCGGCCTCGTCGAGCGTGGCCCCGCGCGCCGAACGCGCAACCATCCTGGTAATCGACGACGAGGCGCCGATCCGCCGCTTCGTGCGCGCCAGTCTCCACGCCAACGGCTTCGTCGTGATCGAGGCCGATCGCGGCGAGCGTGGCTTGCTCGATGCGGCGAATCGCGCGCCCGATCTGATGATCCTCGATCTCGGCCTGCCCGACATCGATGGCCTCGTGGTCGTGAAGCGGCTGCGGGAATGGTCGGCGATGCCGGTGATCGTGTTGTCCGCACGCACCGGCGAACGCGACAAGATCGATGCCCTCGATGCCGGCGCCGACGACTATCTGACCAAGCCGTTCGGCACCGGCGAGATGCTCGCGCGCGTGCGGGTGGCACTGCGCCATCGCGCGCGAACGGCCCAGGACACGCCGCAGACTTCACTCAATTTCGGCGAGGTCGTCATCGACCTCGCCGCGCGCCGCGTCACCCGCGCCGGGACGCCGGTACATCTGACGCCGACCGAGTATCGCCTGATGGCCGAACTCGCCCGCCACGGCGGCAAGGTACTCACGCATCGACACCTGCTGCGCGAAGTGTGGGGGCCGGCGCGCATCGAGCAGAACCATTACCTGCGCATCTACATGGCCGAACTGCGGCGCAAGCTGGAAGTCGACCCCGCGCGTCCGCAGTACCTGATGACCGAGCAGGGCGTCGGCTACCGGCTCGAAGTCGAATGACTGCGCGCTACAGCGGGCGAATCGGGTCCCCAGGCCGGATCACGCCGCCACGCACGATGCGGCAGTTCAGGCCCGAACGATTGCGCAGCGGGTTGAACAGCGGCCGGCCGAGCAGCTCGTCGAGATACTTGCAGGGCACATTCAGTCGCCCCCCGAACAGGACCGTCTCACCGACGCGGAATTCCTGTCCGACCAAGTGATTGAGCGGCACACCTCGGGTCGTGAGGTTGCGCCGCGACTCATGCGCATGCATGACGATGCCGGCGTCGCGTGCCACAGCCTCGAGCGTTTCGACCTCGATCAGCGTCACCTGGCGATTTTCGTGCGGGTTATGCGAGTAGAAACCGCGGCCGGTCGCGTAACGGTCACCCTCGATGCCGACGCCCGCCACCAGCGCTGCTTCGGCGAGTTCGACCATGTCGGCGGACGCCCGTTCCGCGATATGGATACTCAACAAGGTTCCGTCCCACATGACGCCTCCGTGACCGTACTTTCACGATGACACGCACGAACTTTCGGTGCAACTTCGCTCACACCGATCATTTTGCTTGGCTATTGCGCCGATGTCGCGTATCTTTCGCCTCCTGCGACTGGCGTCGACACCGGGTCTTCAAACCCGGTCCGTACCGACCCTTCGCGGATCGTTGTTCGTAGTTCATCGTCCCTGACCTCTCCGGAAACACGGTTCGTCGTCCAGACCCCAACGTCCAGACGCCGGTGTGCTTCCTACAGCGTCTTCCCTGGCTCGCCCGGGAATTCCGATTCGGTTGGTGCCGGTGCCTGGGCCTGCCGACTGCTGCGCTGCTATTGCGTGTCAGAGTTGCCGTTTCCGTTTGCGGACGGCGTGCCCTTCTGCCCATCGCAATCGCTGGCGCGTCCACCGGAATGGTCGCGCCGAGGAAACTTGAACATGAATTTCGACTCACTCGGACTTGCCGCGCCGATCCTGGAAGCCATTGCCGCCGCCGGCTATACCGAACCGACCGCCGTGCAGGCGCAGGCCGTTCCCGAAGCCCTGGCCGGTCGCGACCTGATGGTGTCGTCCCAGACCGGCAGCGGCAAGACCGCAGCCTTCATGCTGCCGGCATTGCAACTGTTGACCGTGCCGCATGCGCTCGCCGGCAACGGCCCGCGCGTGCTGGTGCTGACGCCCACGCGTGAGCTGTCGATGCAGGTGACGCGCGCCACCGAAACCTACGGACGCAACCTGCGCCGGATCAAGACGGTGTCGATCGTCGGTGGCATGCCCTATCCGGTGCAGAACAAACTCCTGCGCATGGGCGTGGACATCCTCGTCGCCACCCCCGGGCGCCTGCTCGATCAGATGAATTCGGGTCGCGTCGATCTGTCGCGTCTGCAACTGCTCGTGCTCGATGAAGCCGATCGCATGCTCGACATGGGCTTCAGCGAAGACCTCGAAGCGATCGTGTCGAAGACTCCCGCGTCGCGCCAGACGATGCTGTTCTCGGCGACGATGGAACCGGCGATCGTGCGCCTCGCGAGCGCGATGCTGAAAGACCCGGTGCGCATCAGCGTCGACAGTCAGCAGGCGCCGCACCTGAACATCGAACAGCGACTGCACTTCGCCGACGACATGGGACACAAGAATCGTCTGCTCGATCATGTGTTGCGCGACGCCGAGATGAAGCAGGCGATCGTGTTCACGTCGACCAAGCGTGCGGCCGATGACCTCGCCCAGTCGTTGCTGCAGAGCGGGTTTTCGGCGGGTGCGCTGCACGGGGACATGAAGCAGAGCCAGCGCTCGCGCACGTTGCAGTCTCTGCGCTCAGGCGGCCTGCGGGTGCTGGTCGCCACCGATGTCGCGGCGCGCGGCATCGACGTGCAGGGCATTTCGCATGTGATCAACTACGACCTGCCGCGACAGGCCGAGGACTACGTGCACCGTATCGGCCGCACCGGCCGCGCCGGTCGTCAGGGCATCGCGATCAGTTTCGTCGGCCTGCGCGACCGCAACGTCGTGCGCACGATCGAGCGTTTCACCGCGCAGCCGATCCCGGTGTCGGTGGTGCCCGGGCTCGAGCCCCGGCCGCGTTCGGCGTCCGCACCGGCGCGCCCAAGCGATCGTCCGACCTCGGTGCGTCGTCATTCGAGCCCGGACGCACCGGGTCGATTACGCGGATCTGTATTTTCAAACACCGCTTCAGGCGTAATTGTTTTTGCATAGTGCCCGACAATATCAAATACAACATCACAAACCACATTTTTTATTTGT
>JACMMK010000495.1 GCA_014379045.1 Burkholderiales bacterium | reverse complement strand
GTATTGAACCCGGCCAGCGCGCCCGCGTGCTTCGCGGCGACCACGTTGACCTTTCCCGACGGCGCGCTGCAACCGTTCACTGTCGCGTTGAGCTGTCAGTCGGTCGTGCTGGCGGAAGCCGGCGCGAATCTCACTGCCTATCAACTGGTTGCACGCGCGCGCGACCAGGCGCCGTGTTCGGGTGGCGGGTTTCCCGCACCCGGTTACGTCGACCGGCAGGCCGAAGCGACGTTGGTGCGCCCATGATCGCTGCATTCGTCGGGCAGATGCTGCCGGTCAAATGGCGTCGATGGCGCGCGGAATTCCGCGCGCTGGCCATGCTGTGCCTGATGGGGCTGCAGCCGACGCTCTCGGGCGCGCAGACGTTCGTCGCGGCGACTGCACCCGCCCCGGCAGCGGGTGCGGTTTCTTCGATGACGATCACGAGGAACAATTCATGGCAGAGCGGCGACGTACTGCTCGCCGTGTTTTCGCAGCGCGGTCAGACCGTGCCGATCGTGAGCGTGGTGCCCGCGGGCTGGACGCTCGTGCGGCGTCAAGGCGACGGCGTCTCGCTGCTGGTCGAGATCTATGTCCGGGTCGTCATCAACACGGAACCGGCAAGTTACACCTTCCCGTTTACCGCGACCGAGCAGACCGCGGGGGCGATCATGGGGTTTCGCAGCGTGGATACCACCAACCCCGTGATGGTCAGCGGTGCGCAGTCCAATGCGTCCTCGGTATCGGTGACCGCGCCGTCGATCGCGACGAACGGCACTTCCCTCCTGGTGGGAGTCTTCAGCACGGTGAACGGCGACGGCAGCATTTCGCCGCCCACCGGCATGACCGAGCGGTTCGACATTCGCACGCAATCGGGTGCGGGCGGGGTCGTGCTCGAGGCCGCCACCGCCGCTGGCGCGTCCGGCAACACTGGAACCCGGGTGGCGACCTCTTCCTCGGCGCAGGTCAACGTCGGCGCACTGATCGCTTTGCGCCCTACCGCCCCGGTGCCACCCCCGCCACCCCCACCGCCGACTAGCTTCAACGCCTTCGAGACCACCACCCCGGCCGGGTCGGCGACCGGCGTGATCCAGACGAAAACGGCCGGCGCTAGCTACAGTATCGCGGTCGTCGCCTTGAACAGCGCGCGCACCGCAGTGAATACCAGCTACACCAGCACCGCGACCTATCAGCTGGTTGACGCGCGCAACAACTCCGGTCCTCTGGACGCGAACGGGTGCCGATCGACCTGGGTCGCGATCCCTGGCACGACCAACATTGCATTTACCGCGTCTGGACAGGGCCGAGTGACGATAACCCGGACAGAATCGAACGCCTGGCGCGAGGTCAGGGTGCGCATCACCGGCCCGTCGGAGCGCGTGGGTTGCTCGACCGATGCGTTTGCGGTCAAACCCTCCGCGCTTCAGGTCACTGCGCGGGATGCGACCTGGCAAACCGCCGACACCGGCAACGGCGTACCCCGCGCCCTGACCAACGCGGCGACCAGTGGCGGCGTCGTGCATGGGGCAGGCCTCCCGTTCACTCTGAGCGCGACGGGCCTGAGCGGACCGAAAGGCACGACCTCGGGCTACGACGGCACACCGACGGTGCGCTCGGGCAGCCCCGTCTGCGTACAGCCCGCAGCGTGCGTCAACGGCACACTGGCGTTTTCGGGTTGGACCTCCGTCACTGGCGGAGGCGGAGTCGCCACTGGCGAGCGCCGCGTCACGAACGCCACCTACAGCGAAGTCGGCACCTTCACGTTGGAGCTCGAGGATGCGACGTTCGCCGACATCGATGCCGCGGACACCCCCGCGGCGCAACGCACCGTGCCGCAAAGTGCGGCGCTGACGGTTGGGCGTTTTGTCCCCGCGTACTACGACCTGCAACCGAGTGCCACCGCCCCGCTGCTGCGCACGATGAACTACACCGATTCGCAGTGCTTGGCGGCACCGCCGGGTACCCCGCGCCGCGCGTTCACCTATGTCGGGCAGCCGTTCGGTTTCGCGACCCTGCCACAGGCGACGATTCTCGCGCGCAACGCCTCCGGCGCTTTGACCGCAAACTACCGGGGCACGCTCTGGAAGCTCGACCCCGGGCAGATCGTGCGCGGCCTGAACGCGTCTGCGACGACGCCGGCGGCCCAGCCCGTCACGGTGAACCTCGGCGCCCTCGCGGCAGCGGACGTGGTCAGCAATGCAAACGGCACCGGCACGGTCACCGCCAGCAGCCTGGACGCGATCACCTACACGCGCAACACGACGACGCCCCAGGCGACCTTCACGGCGAACATCACCGCGCAGATGTCGGTCAGCGACGCCACCGAGGCCGGCCCGGCCGGAAACCCGGCGACGATACCCACCACCGCGATCGCCTGCTTCAACGGCGGGGGCACCTGTGCGGTGCCCGGGACGGGCATTGCGTTCGACTCGGCGATCGCTGGATTTCCCGGTAACGAGTTTCGCTACGGCAGACTCCGGCTCGCCAACGCGAACGGCTCGGAACTGACCGCGCTGCCGGTGCCCATGTTCGCCGAGTACTGGAACGGCTCGGCATGGGTGGCGAACACGCGCGACCACTGCACGACCGTCGCCGCGTCGAATCTGACTTTATCGAACTATCAGCGCAACCTCGCGGCCGGCGAGACGACACCGACGATCACCGGGGCGATGGCCGCGGGCAGCCGCAGCATCGTGTTCTCTGCGCCCGGATCAGGCAACGCGGGCAGTGTCGACCTCAGCCTGAACCTGTCCGCCGCGGGCGCCAACCTGCCGTGGCTGCAGGGCGCGTGGACCTCGACGACGTTCGATCAGAACCCCAGCGCACGCGCGACATTCGGTACCTCGGCGGCGCCGTCGCCGATCATTTTCCGGCGCGAACGGTTCTGAGCGATCAATCATGAACTTCCGCACCGGCGGCTCGAGCGCACCGCCTGGTCGCCGATCGTCGCGCTAACTGATTCCGAGCGAGTCGAGGTTCAAATAGCGGGTGGAAAGCTACCGGCGAGAAATCTTTGACGCTCGTCGCCGTCACTGTCCCGTGAAGTTGGCCGCGATGTAGTTGCCCGGCAGGGAGAGGAAGACGTAGAGCGTGTCCTTGGCTTTGTCCTTGGCGACAGGGTTCTTGAAGGACACCTTCCATTCTTTGCCCTTCTTGCCTTCCACCTGTTCAACCTTGTCATGCTTGACGTCTTTCCAGGTTACATCGAGCTTGCCGCTGCTCACCAGCGCGTCCTTGCGTTGCGTCGCGCAGCCGCTGACGGTTTCCCGTTTGGCCGGTGTGGAGCCGTGGAAATGACAGCCGCCCCCCTTGTCCGCGAGCGCCGGCGCCGCGGCGAGCGAGGCGATCGTGGCGAGGGTGGCGATGGCGAAGAGGGAAGGTTTCATGAAATCACTCCTTGGTTGGGATCGATATGCGGTGAGGCTTGATGCGAGTTCAAAGCTTCTCGCGCGACGGGTCTTCGGTCTTCTCGATGTCCATGTCCTGATGAATGTGCCTGTGCTCCTCGACCGGGAAACGGAAGCTGTCCGGATCCGCGTCGTGTGAGTAACCATGCAGCTGCATCAGCACCAGCAGCCCGCCAGCGTAGACCAAGGCAACATTCGCCGCGTGTGCAAAGCGTTTGAAGCTCTCACGGCGCCGCCACAGCGAAAGGATCGCCACCATTACGCTGAGGGCCGCAATCTGGCCGACCTCGACTCCGACGTTGAAGCTCAGGATGCGTCCGAGCATGGCCAGATTGTCGTCGCCCAGCGGCAACTGTTGCAGACGGGTGGACAAGCCGAACCCGTGCAACAAACCGAAGACGAAGACAGCACCCAGCAGGCTCGGGGAGCGCATGTCGAAGTACTTCTGAAAGCCGCCGTTATTGTCGAACCCCTTGTAGATCACGCTGAGGGCGATGATCGCGTCGACGAGGTAGTAGTTCCACGTGATGCCGAGAAACGTCGCCAAGATCAACGTAATGCAGTGCCCGAGGGTAAACGCGGTGACGAATCTGGCAATGTCGCGGAAGCCGGTCAGAAAAAAGATGACGCCGAAGAGAAACAGTAGATGATCGTAGCCCGTGAGCATGTGCTTTGCTCCGAGCAGCACATACAGCCAGTAACCCCCTTCGAGCATCGACTGCCTGTCGGCCTCCGATATGCCGTGCCCGAGGCTCTGCAATGGAATCAGCAGTGCGGCGAGAATGAGCAGAAGCGCGAGGCGCGCTGGTGGTTTCATGTGTGATATCCGATAGGTCGATGGGATCGCGCCACGCCTTCGCTCCACCGCTCTGGCGTGAAGCGCGAACGAGCGGTGTGAGCGGCGGGCATGACGGCCGCAGCAGCGGACGGCTTGCCGTTCGGCGGACCTTCCCGCCGAACCGTGTCAAAGCAAGGTCATGGGAGGCCGCAGCGGCCGGCTTGGCGGAGGGCTGGGAAAAGCGAACACGGGCTCGGAGGGCTGCGCCTGCGAGAGCTTCAAGGTTGACGGTGCGCCCCATTCGGCGATGATTGCGGCGGAGTTCGCACCCGCGTCCAGATGAACGTGAAAGGCAGATGCATCGGAATCCTCGGCGTGCAATGCTCCATCGTCGTATGACGGTGCGACGGCTCCTGCGAGTGCGCCGGTGCGCGAACAAAACCCTCCGTGGGGGCGCGCGCGTTCGCATGTGCCAGGACCTGACCGAACGCCGCAAGGAGAAGGCAGCGCAGCGTCCCGTCCCAGCCGAGGCCTAGACGCGAACTCACCATGCCGCCTCCAGCACCTGCAGCAGTCGCTCGGGTTCGCGCGAGAACTCGCGTTTCGGATCGGCGTTGAAATTCTTCATCGAGTCCTGAACGATCTGGCGCAGCCCGTCGCGCGGAATGGGCAGTTGCGACAAGCGCGTCGGCAGGCCGAGCGCGCGCACCCGTTCCTCGAACGCCTCGGCCGCGCGCAGCGGCGCATCGCGAG
>JACMMK010000053.1 GCA_014379045.1 Burkholderiales bacterium | reverse complement strand
CGCAGCGCCCGAGACAGCAACTGCCAACGGTCAGGCGTCAGCGCCTGCCCAGGCGCACGGGACAGAGGGCGACGCCGAGCCGGTCGAGCGCGAAGCGGACGATTCGGTGGCACCAGGCGCCGAGGTACACGCCTCGCCGTCGGTGCGTCGGTTCGCGCGTGAGCTGGGGGTCGAACTCGCACAGGTCAGCGCGTCCGGACCCAAGGCGCGCATTCTGAAGGAAGATATCCAGGCGTTCGTCAAGCAGGCGCTTGCCAGCCCCGCCGCTGCTTCCGGCGGCCTGCCCTTCGACCTGCCACCGATGCCGCAGATCGACTTCTCGAAGTTCGGTGCGACCGAAACCGTGCCGTTGTCGCGGATCACCCGCCTTTCGGGGCCGGCGCTGCATCGCAACTGGGTGAGCATCCCGCATGTCACCCAGTTCGACGAAGTCGACATCACCGAACTCGAAGCGTTCCGCAAGGCACAGCTCGAAGGCCTGAAAAAGGAGGGCGTGCGGCTTACCGTCCTCGCCTTCCTGGTGAAAGCGGTGGCCACCGCGCTGCGCGAGTTTCCGACGTTCAACGCATCGCTCGCGCCGGCGGGCGATGCGCTGATCCTGAAGAAGTACTTCCATATCGGCGTCGCGGTCGATACGCCCGAAGGCCTGGTCGTGCCGGTGATCCGCGATTGCGAACGCAAGGGGGTCGTCGAGATCGCGCGCGAGCTGGGCGCGCTGTCCGAAGCCGCGCGCGACAGGAAGTTGAAGGCGACGGACATGCAAGGCGGCTGCTTCTCGATCTCCAGCCTGGGCGGCATCGGCGGCACCGCGTTCACGCCGATCATCAACGCCCCCGAGGTGGCTATCCTCGGCGTATCGAAGAGCATGCTGAAGCCGGTCTACGTCGAAGGCGCGTTCGTGCCGCGGCTGCTGCTGCCGCTGTCGCTGTCGTACGATCACCGCGTGCTCGACGGTGCCCTCGGCGCGCGCTTCATCACGCACCTGAACGGTCTGCTCGCCGATGTCCGGCGCCTGTTGCTCTGACGCGCCGGCGCTGGCGACGTCTTGAGGCCGATCGGCATCCTCGGGGGGACGTTCAACCCGGTCCACTACGGTCATCTGCGCATCGCCGAAGAGCTTTGCGACGCGCTCGACCTGGACGAAGTGAGGCTGATGCCGGCGAATCTGCCGCCGCTTCGTACCGCGCCCGGGGTGTCGGGCGCCGAGCGTCTGCACATGGTGCGCCTGGGCATCGCAGGCAACGCGCGCCTGAGCGTCGATGAGCGCGAAGTCGCCAAGACCTCGCTCTGCTACACGGTCGACACGCTCGGCGAACTGCGCGCCGAATTCGGACCGCAGCGGCCGATCTGCCTGATGCTCGGTGCCGATGCGTTCGCAAGATTGCACCGCTGGCACCGCTGGCGCGACCTGTTCGAACTCGCGCATTTCGCGGTCGCCGAGCGTGGCGGACACCCGTCGATCGCGACCGCGCCGCTCGATCACGGGCTGGCCGCTGAATTGCGCGCGCGTCGGGTGTCCGAAGTCGCATTGCTGGCCGAACAGCCGGCCGGGGCGATCTATCTCGCCCCCACCAGCGTGCTGCAGATCTCCGCGACCCGGATCCGCGCGTTGATCGGGCGCGGGTCGAGCGCGCGCTACTTGCTGCCCCCGCCCGTGCTCGACTACATTCATGAGCGTGGCATCTACCGCCGGCTCGACGAGAGCTGACCCCCCGTTGCGAGGAGCCCTGGAAAACATGTCAGTCTGCGCATGCGTATAGACACGATGAAGCGCGCGGTGATCGACGCGCTGGAAGACGTGAAGGCCAAGGAAATCGTCGCCTTCAACGTGACGAAGATGACCACGTTGTGCGATTGGGTAGTGATCGCCTCGGGTGACTCGACCCGGCAGACCAAGGCGCTCGCCAACAACGTGCGCGACAAGCTCAAGGAGGCCGGTGCCGAAGTGCTCGGCATCGAGGGCGAGTCGGTCGGCGAATGGATACTCGTCGACCTGGGCAAGGTGATCGTGCACATCATGCAGCCGGCGGTGCGCAGTCACTACAATCTCGAAGAGCTGTGGACGCCGCCGCCACGGTCGCGGCGCAAGAGCGCGCTCGCCGAGCCGGCAACCTGAAGCGCCGCACACGCGCCTTCCCCGGTGCGCGCGAAGACACTTCGTCGCAGCTCCGGCCCAGCCTCGTTCGCCACCATCGGCGGTCGTGCGCTTTCGCGTGATCGCCGTCGGCACGCGGATGCCCGCCTGGATCGATGCCGGCATCGCCGACTACCGCGCGCGATTCCCCAGGGCTTTCCAGCTCGACGTGGCGACAGTACGGGCAAGTTCGCGCACCCAGGGCAAGCCGGTCGCGGTGCTGCGCGCCGCCGAAGCGCACCGCCTGCAGGCCGCGGTTCCCGACGGCTTCG
>JACMMK010000494.1 GCA_014379045.1 Burkholderiales bacterium | reverse complement strand
CGCGCTTGACCGCGTCTGCCGCACGGGTCTTCGCCTGGCCCCGGGACCACGGGGCGAGCGCTTTCACGCCGCCGTCAACCCGTGCTGCGTATACACCGGCGCGGCCGAAGGCCCGGTGAGGAATTCGATCAACGTGCGTGCCGCGTCGGGCTGCGACGAGCGCGAGAACACGCCGGCGGCGTTGGCGAAGATCTTCTGGATCGGTTCCGGCAGCGGACCGACGACATCCACCCCAGGCACCGCCCGCAGTTCAGAGATCTGCTGGATGCCGATCTGGGCGCCGCCTGCCACCAGCACTTCGCCGACCAGGCCGCCGGGGCGGGTACGCGTCTTCGCGCGCACCTGCTCACCCAGGCCGAGCGTATCGATCAAACCGGAGAAGTACATGCCGCTGGCACCCTCGGTCGTGTGCGCGATCGACTCGGCTGCCAGCAGCATCGCGACGAACGCGTCGACGGTGCCGATGTCCGGATGCGGCGCACCGGACTTTACACCCACACCGACCCCGGAGCTCGCAAGCGCGCGCACCGTGGCCGCCGAGATCACGCCCTGCGCGACTAGCTGATCCATCGTCGGCTTGCCGAGCAGGGCGACATCGGCAGGCTCGCCCGCATCGATGCGGCGCTGGAGCGCAGCAGCCGGATCGAAGATCGCCTCCACAGGCTGACCCCCGGCACGCTCGAACAGCGGAATCAACGCTTCGGTGGCACCGCGTACGCTGTTGCTGGCGAAAACCTTGATCGGCACGGTGACGGCTCCTGGTAAGCGATGCGGGGACAGACGTATGAAGCGCGCGCCGCGGCAGACCATTCATGCTCGCCGCCGCTGCCTCGAAGGATCGGCGTGAGGCCAGGTGCGGTCCAGGCAGACCCCGCTGGCCCGAACGCGGCGCCGGTCAGGGCTGGAAAGAGATACCCCGGATCGCCTCGCTGCCCCCGATACGCCCGAGGAAAGTGGTGCGCCCGGTGTCGAGATCGACCAGATAGAAGCGCGAGACGCTCGCGCCCGGTCGGGTGATCGCCACGAATGCCGCTCCACTCACATCGGCGATGTCGAAGGCGGCGCGGCCGATCGCGCCCGCGCCGAGCGGCCCGACCGTGAACAGGCGTCCGGTGTTCGGCGAGACCGCCGGCGTCGCACCTTCGAGGCTGCCCTGCACCACCAACGTGCCGGCGAACGCGTCGATTGCATAGTTCGTGGTGATCTTCTCGTTGGTGCGGTTGTAGGTGTAGCCCGCGCCGACGATCGACGGGCGGCGCCCGGCGTTCTTGTCGGATGCGTCGTACGCGAGGGCGCCGTCGATCTGCAATCCCGCCGCGTTCGGGTCGGCATCGACGACCGCACCGGTGTCCGGGTGCAGGCGCAGGTTCTGGCCGGTATCGCTGACCACACGGATGCGATCGACCGTCGGGTTGAAATCGAAGCCGAATTCCGAGCCGTTCAACGGCACCTGGATCGACCCCGTGCCGACCTGCGCGACCCGACCGGTGCCGGTGTCGATCGTCATCAGGCGCGATTCACTGCCGGTGCGACCGAGCGCATAGAGCACCCCCTTGGCCACGCGATAGTCGATGCCGAGAATTTCTTCGCCGCTGCGCAGACCGATCAGCGGCCGCGAGGTGAGGAGCTTGCCCGGCGCACCGGCGTTGAAGCTGACCAGCTGGTCGGCGGCGGTCACCGCAAAGATCACTTCCTTGCGCGTCGAGGCCGGCGGATCCGGCGGCTCCCCTCCGAACAGCGCACACCCGGCGGTGACGCTGGCGACCAGCAACGACAGCGCGTACGCGGCGGGGCGGGTGTGAGCAGCGCGCGCGGCAAGCATTCGCAACCGCCCTACCGGACGCGACGGAACAGTGATCGACACGGGGGCACTCCTTTTCCTTCCCGGCGCGCTCCGGAGGTGGAAACCCTCACCGAGAAACCCGAGTTTAATCCGGCTTCGCGCCGGACTGCTTGACCACCTTGCCCCAGCGCACGATTTCGTTGCGGATGAAGGTGCCGAACTGTTCCGGCGAGGACCCGATCGCGCGGATATCCAGGTTGTCGAAGCGCTCGCGCACTTCGGGCAGTTTCATTGCCCTGACCGACTCGGTGTGCAGCCGCGCGACGATCTCCCGCGGGGTCGCGGCAGGCAGCAGCAGACCGTACCAGGTGGTCGCTTCCAGATCCTTGAAGCCCGCTTCGACGACGGTCTGGATGTCCGGCGCCATCGTCGAGCGTTGCGGGCTACTCACCACCTGACCGCGCAGGCGTCCCGAGCGCACCTGCTGCGAGGCTACCACCGTGGTCACTGCGCCCAGTGCGATTTCGCCGCTCAGCACCGCGGTGGCGACCTGCGGCGTGCCCTTGTAGACGACATGCGTCATCTTCGTGCCGGTCAGGCTCATCAGCAGTTCGATCCACAGGAACGAACCTGCGCCGGCCGAACCGACATTGAGTTCCCCGGGCCGGGCGCGTGCGAACGCGACCAGATCCTTCATCGATTTGACCGGCAGCGACGGGTGCGTCACCAGGAAGTACGAGCCCGAGCCGATCAGCGACACGGGCGTGAAATCACGTACCAGATCGTACCCGAGCTTGTCGTAGAGCGTCGCACTGGTGGCGTGCGAGACATTGGCGAGAAACAGCGTGTTGCCATCGGCCGGCGCCCGGGCAGCGATCTCGGCGCCGACGTTGCCGCCGGCCCCGGGACGGTTCTCCACGACGATCGAGGTGCCGAGCGCCGCCGACAGCGGCGCGGCGATGATCCGGCCGACCGCATCGTTGGCGGCACCGGGCGCGAACGGCACGATCATGCGCATGGTCGGTGCCGGCCAGGGCTGCTGCGCGAACGCATGCGCGACGCAGAACAGCGTCGCGAACAGCGCAGGGGTGGCCCGGAGAAGACAGGTAGGGAGGGTGGGGGAAGCGTTCATCGTGCACTCGTCGAGGGTTGCTGAAACAGGGGGCGCAGGGCGGCAGGTCAGGGGAGTACAGGCAGTCTCTGCGTTTGCGCCTTGACGCTGACCGCCGGGTTGCGTCAGGGAGGGGTTCAGTGTGGGGGCTGGGGGAACTCAGCCTCGCATCCGGCTTGCACGCCGCGCCATCGAGCTCACTCGGCCTTCGCGCCGGACTGCTTGACGATCTTCGCCCAGCGCGCGATGTCCTCGCGAATGAATACCCCGAACTGCTCCGGGGGGGAGCCCACCGGGCGCACATCCATGCTGTCGAAGCGTTCGCGCACGTCGGGGAGTTTCAGCGCCTTCACCGATTCCGCATGCAGGCGGTTGATGACCTCGCGCGGTACCGCGGCCGGTACGAGCAGGCCGTACCAGACGTTCGCCTCGAGGCCGCGAAACCCGGCCTCGGTCACCGTGGGGGTGTCCGGCGCCATCACCGAGCGCTGCGGACTCGACACGACTAGGCCGCGCAGTCGGCCTGCCTTTACCTGCGGCAGTGCAACCACCGTCGCCACCGCGCCTGCGGAAATCTCGCCGCTCAGGACAGCAGCGGCGACCTGGGGCGTGCCCTTGTACACGACATGCGTCATCTTTACCCCAGCCAGCGACTGCAGGTTCTCCACCCAAAGATAGCTGCCGGCGCCGGCCGAGCCGATGTTCAGCACGGTCGGTTTCGATCGTGCGAGTGCTACCAGATCGCCCAACGACTTCGCCGGCAACGAGGGATGCACGACCAGGAAATAGGCACCGGAGCCGAGCATCGTGACCGGCGCGAAATCGCGCACGAAGTCGTAGCCGAGCTTGGCGTACAGCGATGCGCTGGTCGCATGCGAGATATTGGCGAGCAGCAGGGTATGACCGTCCGGATTGGCCCGGGCGGCGATCTCTGCGCCCAGGTTCGCCCCTGCGCCCGGCCGGTTGTCGATCACTACCGGCGTGCCGAGGCTTGCCGACAGCGGCGCCGCGATCACCCGGCCGACGGTGTCGGTGGTGCTGCCCGGCGCGAACGGCACGACCATCCGGATCGGTGCGATCGGCCAGGTCTGCCCCGATACGGGCGACGCCGCGAATGCGATCAGCGCTGCGCAGACCGCCGCGGCGTACCACTGGCGAACGGCCGGAGGCGTGTTCATCGAGGGCTCATCGGCTTGCACAGGAACCTTCGGATTGCACCGCTGCGCCGCGCGACGGGCACTGCGGGCACCACACGCACGGCAGGCACGGCCGGACGCCGGTCATGCCCACGCCGCGATGCGCAACACCGGCCGCCTCATGCAATCGTGTTCGCGCGCTGCACGCTCGCGAGCAGCGAGCTGCGCATCAGGAAGGCCTTGTGCCGGACCGGGTCGGCTTCGGTTGCCTTCAGGTCGTCGAGGCGCTGCTGGCGCGCCGCCGGATCTTTCTCTTCGAGCCGTTTCTTGTTGTTGATCGTCTGCTCCTGGATGAACTCGGCGTTCAGCGTGCGTCGCCGCCGCTGGTAGCGATCGAGGCGCGTTTCATCTGCGCCGTCACGTGCGGCTTCGAGGGTGTCGACGAGTTCCATCGCATCGTGGATGCCGCAGTTGAGTCCGAGCCCGCCGATCGGATTGTTAAGATGCGAGGCGTCGCCGGCGAGATAGATGCGGCCGACGCGAAACTGCGCGGCGATGCGCTGATGCACGTTGTAGATCTTGCGATGGACCACGTCGTCGAGGCGGCACGACCGATCGAGTCGCTGCATCCGCGACAGCACCGAGGCGTCGGCGAGCGCTTCTTCGTCTGACTCCGACTCGCGCGTGGGCATCACCGCGCGCCAGCGACCGGCCATGTCGTCGCCGGCCACCTTGAAGATCATCGCCCATTCGTCGGAGCCGGCGAGATAGTTGCGGTAGCAACACCCGAGCGAACGTTCGAAATCGTGCAGCGTCGTCAACACGGTGAAGCGCTCGGGGAACGTGAAGCCCTCGAACGCAATGCCGAGCCCCTTGCGGATCGTACTGCGACCGCCGTCGGCGGCGATCAGATAGTCGGCCTCGAGCGTCGAGGTCTCGGCTCCGCGACGGATCGTCACGGTCACGCGTTGCGCGTCCTGCTCGGCGCCGAGCACTTCGGTGCCGAGTTCATGCACGCAGCCGGCAAACGCCGCGATCTTCGGCAGCACCATCTGCACGAGCTTGTGCTGTTCGGTCTGCACCGCGAACGGAAACGGCGTTTCGTCGCGCAGCAGTTCATGATCGAACTGCGCGACGCGCGTCTGCGTGTCGCGATCCCAGAACTGGAAGTAGCGGCAGACCAGCCCCTTTTCGATGAACTCGTCGACGAAGCCCAGGCGCGCGATGTATTCGAGCGTCGACGGATGCGTGGTCGCCGCGCGCGGGTTGTCGTCGATGAAACCGGCGGCTTCGAGCAGCGTCACGCGGAACCCGCGTTGCGCGCATGCCAGCGCCGCGACGACCCCGGTCGGCCCGCCGCCGGCGACGATCACATGCTGCGCATCGGACGTAGACGTAGACGTAGAAGTGGACGCAGGCCGGTCGCTGCGCGCCATCAGTGCGCCTCGCCCGAAAAATTCTGCACGATGTTGCTCTTCGCGACGCGCACGCTCTTCATCGACGCGGGCGTGTTCCGGCTGCGCCCGACGAAGCGCGGCACGCCGTCGGTGACGACCGCGGCCACCGCAGCGATATCGCCATTACGCAGCGCATCGAGCGCGTTGTGCTTCGAACCTCCGACGCACGCATCGAGGATCACCACGTCGGCGTCCTTGCCCGCACGCAGAAAGCCGCTGTTCAGGCGGTAGATGCGTGCATTGTTGCCGGTGGCGGCGGCGATCGCCCACTCGACCGGCATGTCGGTCAGGCTCGCCAGATGGGTGATCGTGTACATCATGCCGAGCGGCATGACGCCGGAGCCGGTCGGCGTGTCGGTGGCGATCAGAAAGCGGTCGAACTGGTCGGCCTCGCGCACCATGTCACCGAGCATCAGCGTCGTGCGCAGGTTGCCGGCCGTGCACACCTGGAGTGCGATCGTGCTCTCGTGCAGCACGCGCGGAAAGTCGCTGTCGGGCATCGCGACCGGGCCGCCATTGACGTGGAACGACACATCGGGCTGCATCGCGAGCAGGTGGTCCGCCCAGATGCCCGATGATCCGGGAATCGACGAGCCGCCGGTATGCACGGTCGTGATCATGCGGTGCTGCTTCGCCCACGCGATCATCGGCGCGTAGTCGTACGGCGTCTTCACTGCACCGAAGCCGGCCTTGGCGAGCCAGAGTCCCTTGCCTGCCACCTCGGCGAGATCGGCTTCGGTCAGCCCCGGCTCGAGGATGATCGACCCGGCATGCACCTTCATGCCGCCCGGCCGGTAGTGCTCGAAACATTTCATCGCAGCGATTGCGAGCGCCTTCACGCCTTCGGGATCCTTGGGGCGCCCGGGGACGTGCACCTCGGAGGCACTGATCGCCGTGGTGGTGCCGCCATGGATGTAGCTTTCCAGATAGCCGACCGTCTTCTGTCGGGGCGTGTAGTCGCCGAAGGTGTTGTGCACCTGCGAGTCGATCAGCCCGGGAATCGCGGTCGCGCCCCCGGCGTCGATCACCACATCGCACGCCTCGACCTGCGCGGCCGAGGCAGTGCCGACGGCGACGATCTTGCCGTCGGCCATCAGGATGGTGTCGCCGGTGGCGAGCGGGTCGCGCCAGTCTCCGGTGACGATGGTGGCGAGATTGACGATGGCGACGTTCATGGGGGGCTCCTCAGCGGTGCGGCAGGGCTGCGCTCAGACCAGGCCATCCTGGCCGCGGGCGTCTTCCAGCCTGAGACCGCCGACGCGTGCATTGATGCGGCCGCGATTGGCGACGCAGAAGATCACGGCGATCTCGTCGGGCATCGGCGAATCGGGCAGGTTGATCGACATGCCGTCGTAGTGCGAGCGCACGAACAGCGCGTCTTTCGACGCGAGCGGCACGTCGATCGTCGTGCCGGGCGCGGCGCGCTTGGTGAGCGACGAGATCCAGGCCTTGCCGCCACCCAGTGCCGCGCGCAAGGGCTCGGCGAACGCCGTGGTCAACAGCGCGTTGGCGTGCTCCTGCTCTCCGGCGAGGCCGACGATGCCGGCCTTGCCGTAGCTCTGTGCGCGGTACGGCGCGAGCGCTGCAACGGCCACCTCGGCGAGCTGCTGTCCCAACGCCACGCTCGCATCGATCATCGGCTTCAGGTCGTCGACGTAGCGACCGGCGTACGGATTGGCGACGATCGCGATCGCCGCCACCTTGCGCAGCGGCGGATCGGCCGGCTTGTCGCTTTCGGCGAACGTGGTGTCGATCAGCGTGTAGATGCGGCGGATATCGAGTTTCATTGCGGGTTCCTCCCCTGTCAGCGGTGACGCGTTTGCGGACGCAGGTCGAAACCGGTGCCTGGTGTCGGAGCGTCGATGCGCGTGCAGCGCCTTGCTTGACAGCGCGTCGACATCGAAAATAAGATTGTCAGACAATCTTGTCAAGCTGCGACCGTTCGACGATGACCCGTGGTTCGACCATCCTGTTCTCGGAAATGACGCCGCAGCCTGCCTGGGACGCGGAGTTCAACGCCTGGTACGACACCGAGCACATCCCGTTGCGGATGGCGTGTCCGGGATTCGTGAGCGCCCAGCGCTACCGGGCCACGGCGAGCGCAAGTTATCTCGCGGTGTACGAGATGGGCGCGCCCGGCGATCTGCAGACACCCGAGTATTCGAAGGTGAAGGGCGAGCCGAGCGCGCTCACCCGGCGGATGCTCGGTGGCGTCGCCGGTTTCACGCGCTACATCTGCCGCGAGACTTCTGCGCAGCAGCGTGAAGATACAGCCGGTGATCCGCTCGATGCGCCGCTGCTCTACGCGGTGTGGTTCGCGGTGCCTGCGGCGCGCCGCGCCGCGTTCGACGACTGGTATCGGAATGAACAGTTGCCGACACTGCTCGCCTGTCCCGATTGGTGGCTCGCACGCCGGTTCGAGGTGGTCGACGGTTCCCCGGGCCGATGGACGGATCTAACGTTGCATTATCTCGGCGACCGGCGCGCGCTCGAATCTCCCGAGCGCGCGTCGGCGCGTAGCGGTGCGGGGCGCATGCGCCTCGCCGTCGAAGACTGGTTTCGGCCAGAGTACGTCACCTTCGACCGGCTGGGTGCGCGTCAGCGCGCTCGCGCATCGGTCGCGAGCTAGCGGAGCCGCCGGCGATGAAGTTGAAGGTCGTGCCGCAGACGGTGCTGCATCTCGCCGCGGAGAATCTGCGCAGTGCGATCCTCGGCGGGGTGTTCCAGCCGGGCGAGCGGTTGATCGAAGCCGACCTGTGCCAGCGGCTAGACGTCAGCCGCGCGTCGCTGCGCGAGGCGCTACGAATGCTGGCGGCAGAGAAGCTGATCACGATCGTGCCCAATCGTGGCCCGTCGGTCGCCTCGATCTCCTGGGAGGAGGCCGAACAGATCTACGAGGTGCGCGCGATGCTGGAGGGCGAGGCGGCGTATCGTGCGGCGTCCAGACTCGATCAGGCCGGCCTCGATGCGATGCGCCGTGCACTCGGCGAATTCGAACGCGCGGTGGCCCGCCGCGATGCGGACCTGCGACTGGCCGCCACCGGCCGCTTCTACGACGCGATGCTCGCCGGTTGCGGCAGCGGCGTCATCCAGGAACTGCTGCAAGGCCTGGTCGCACGCATCACGTTCCTGCGTGCACGCTCGATGCGGCGACCGGGGCGTGCGACGCAGAGCGCTGCCGAGCT
>JACMMK010000493.1 GCA_014379045.1 Burkholderiales bacterium | reverse complement strand
CTCGCCGGACGGGTCGCCGGCGGGGGCCGCGGACGCGGCGCGTTCACCTGGCGTTACGGCATCGCGAATCTGAACCGGCGCGCGCTCGGCAGCGTCGTGCAGATGACCGCGCTGGGCTTGGGGATCATGGCGCTGCTGCTGCTGACGCTCGTGCGCGGAGAACTGCTCGAGAGCTGGCGCCAGTCGTTGCCGGCCGATACGCCGAACCAGTTCCTGGTCAACATCCAGCCCGATCAGGTCGAGCGCGTGCGCGCGTTCTATGCGCGCGAGGGACTGACGCGCCCGGCGATCCAGCCGATGGTGCGCGCACGTCTCGTGTCGTTGAACGGGCGGGCGGTGCAGCCGACGGATTTTCCCGACGAACGCACGCGACGTCTGGTCGACCGCGAGTTCAACATGTCGTTCACCGACGAGCTGCCGTCCGACAACGAAATCGTTGCCGGCCGCTGGTGGGTGCCGTCGGACCAGGGCGCGGCGTTGCTTGCGGTCGAACAGGGAATCGCCGAGCGGGTCGGCATTCGTCTGGGCGATCGCCTCACCTTCGATGCGGCCGGACTTCGACGCGAGTTCATCGTCGCGAGCCTGCGCCGGGTCGAATGGGATTCGTTTCGTACCAACTTTTTCTTCGTCGCACCGCCGGGCGCGCTCGACGGGTTGCCGGTAAGCTACGTCACCAGTTTCCGGCTGCCCGAGGGGCGCGAGGGGTTCATGAACGCGCTGATCCGGGAGTTTCCGAATCTGCTGGTCATCGACGTCGCCGCGGTACTCGCGCGGGTGCAGGCAATGATCGAGCAAGTGGCGCGCGCCGTCGAATTCCTGTTCGGGTTCACGTTGCTCGCGGGCCTGGTCGTGCTCTACGCGGCGATCGCGTCGACGCGCGACGAACGCGTGTTCGAAGGCGCGATCATCCGCACGCTCGGCGGGTCGCGTCGGCAGCTGCAGATCGTGCAACTAGCCGAGTTCACCGCGATCGGCGCGTTGTCAGGACTCGTCGCGGCGCTGGGCGCGAGCGCGCTCGCTTGGGCACTTGGGCGCTATGTGTTGAACGTGCCCTACACGCTCGATCCGTGGGTATGGTTGACTGGGCTGGCTGGCGGGGCGGTGCTGGTGGGGGCGGCGGGATGGATCGGGACGCTGAGCACGACGAACGCGCCGCTGCTGGCGACATTGCGGCGGGTCTAGCCGGCACGCGCGGCGCCGTCGTCCGGGCGCGTGCATTGCGAGAAGATGTGGCGTTAAGGCGTTCGTAGATTTGCTGCGGTTGTCAGCGAATTTCGCGTCGGTTAACCCCACTTCGCCCCCACAGGAGAGACTTCAAATGGCACAGATTTCCACGCTGCAGGAGTTGTACGTCGACGAGCTGAAGGACCTTTGGTCCGCGAATGACCAGATGGTCAGAGTGCTCAAGAAAATGGGGCCGAAGGCCACCAACGCCAAGTTGAAGACGATGCTGGAATCCGCCCAGGGCGGCATTGCAAAGCACACCGAAATGTTGAAGGGAATGATCGAAGGGCAGGACGAGAAGGTGTCGAAGGAGCACTGCAAGGGTATGGAAGGACTCGCGACCGAGGCGCTCAAGCACACGATCGAAGAAGGCCCCGAAAGCGGTCCGGTTCTGGATGCATCGATCATTGCGCAGTATCAGCGTATGACGCACTACGGGATTACCGGGTTTGGAACCGTGGCGGCGTTTGCGGCAGCGCTCAAGCTGACCGACCACAACACGCAGCTGAAGGCGGCGGTCAAAGATATGTATGGCAGCGATCAGCTGATGACCGAGCTTGCCGAGTCGGCGGTCAATACGAAGGCGGTCAAAGGGAAGTAGGCGCGACCTGCGCGAGCGCGGTTCCTAACCGCGCCGACCGTGTCGCGTACCCTGCCTGGTCTGAGGCGGTAGGGCTGGAAGGGTAGGCGCGAGGTAGCAGTAATGTGCGTGCGCAGGCTGAGGGGCATGGCGACGACCTTCAGCCTGCGTTGGAATTTGCCAGGGCGTGTGTCAATCTGGAGGTCCAGTTTACGGATGGAGTTGGTCGTATGGACACCGCCAGGAGCAAAGAAATACGCGCACGCGTAGTTGCGGCGCGCCGGCTGCGACGACGGTCAACGCCGTGGGTGTTGGCAGCGCTGTGCAGCCTCTCTGACGCGGCCAGTGCTGCAGAGTTGGCTTACCCCACGAGACCGATACGTTTCATGGTCGGCTTCACCCCGGGCGGGGCTAGCGATCTCGTGGCGCGAATCGTCGGGCAGAGGCTCTCGGAACGGCTGGGCCAGCTGCTGGTCATCGACAACCGCAGTGGTGCCGGAGGCAACATCGCCACCGAGTTGGTAGCTCGTGCTGCGCCCGATGGGCATACCGTGCTGCTGGGCACACCTGGCCCGTTGACCATCACGCCGAATCTATCGAGCAAGATGGCGTTCGATCCTGAGAGGGATTTTCAGCCCGTCTCCCTGATTGCATCGACAATGGCCGTATTGCTGGTGCATCCGTCGGTCGCGGGTTCCGTCTCGGAACTGATCTCGATCGCGAAGGCGCGGCCAGGACAGATCAACTACGCCTCGTCCGGCTCGGGCACGTCGAACCATTTGGCCGCCGAGCTGTTCAACACGATGGCAGGGATCGATATGGTTCACGTGCCATTCAAGGGCGCGGGGCAGAATCTCCCCGCACTGATGGCAGGCGAGGTTCAGGTCACGTTCGGGCCGATCGTGCCGGCCTTGCCGATCATCCGCAGTGGCAAGCTGAAAGCACTGGGTGTCACCGGGACACAGCGCTCCCCCGCGGCTCCGGATATCCCCACGATCGCCGAGTCCGGCGTACCGAAGTATCAGATCGATTCGTGGTACGGCACACTGCTGCCTGCAGGCACGCCGCTTGCCATCGTCGATCGACTTCATCGGGACATCGTCAGCGTGGTCAATCTGCCCGAGGTGCGCGAGCGCCTGACCCGGGAAGGCGCGGATCCGGTCACGAACACGCCGGCGCAGTTTGCGGCGCACATGCGTGCGGAACGCGAGAAGTGGAGGGTGTTGATAAGGACGGTAAAGATGGCGCCTCCGTGAGGGGTCGAACGCGAACGTCTTGTCCGACTTCGATCCCGACACCGGTGGGTGAGGGGACCCTCGCCGGTAGGCTCACCGAGCGGTCGCCTCCGTAAGAGTCGGCGGTTTCAACATTAGCCACGGTCGGCGCCCCGAAAGCCTCGCCCTACGTCGATCCCCACTTCGTGGGGCCTCTCGCCGGTAGGCTCACTTAGCGGTCGCCTCCGCAGGATCGGGCGAGATCAACGGTTGTCGCCGTCGGCGCCCCGAACGCTTCGCCCTGCCGTCGATCCCCACATCGTGGGGCCCCTCGCCGGTAGGCTCAGCGTTCGCCCCAGTGTATATCCCCGCACAACACCCGGGTTTCCCCGTTCACGAGCAGCGCGATCGACAGTGTGATGCACTGGATCGGGCTCGACGCGGACAGGTACGGGGCGCTGGCGTGCACCTTGCGCGGTTGGGCGATGGCGGTCTGGAAATAGTTGCGGCGTGACCAGTCGGCGCCGATGCCGTCGCACATGGGTTCGAAGCGCGGATCGTACGGGCCGAGGCGCAGTGCCTTGATCGTTTCGCTGCTCTGGATGCCCTGCCAATCGAGCATGTACACGCGTTCGCACCGCGGCAGCTCGAGAAACTGCCAGGCCGCTTCGCGCAGCGGCTTGCCGCGCTCGAGGCCCGAGGCGGCGTGGTCCATCGCATGCACATAGTCGGCGAGCGCGATCTGTTGCTGTTCACGCTCGCCCGCCCAGGCTGCCTTGAAGTAGGTCCACAGACTGTTGAAGTGCGCGGCATATTCGCCGGCCTGAAGAATGGTCTTGTCCGGCCGGGCGAAGTAGAAGCCTTGCACCATGTCGACATCGGACTCCATCGCTATCACCGCTTCGCGCTCGGTCTGCACGCCTTCTGCAAGCACCAGGCAACCCGACTGGTGCAGCAGCGACACCATGCTCGGGAGCGTGCGCCGTACCGTCGGATTTGTTGCCGCCTGGACGATGATCGAACGGTCGAGCTTGACGATCTCCGGCTTGAACTTCCAGATGCGTTCGAAGTTCGACTGGCCCGCGCCGAAGTCGTCGATCGCGATCAGGCAACCGAGATTGCGGTAGTAGTCGATGCTGCGCTGAAGCACCTCTTCGTTGCGCGCATTGCCTTCGAGAATTTCGATCACGACCCGGTTCGCCGGGAACTGGTGCTTCGCCAACAGGTCGCGGAAGAACGCGGTGTAGCGATTGCCCTCGAGCACCGCCATCGGATTCACGTTGAGGAACAACCATCCCTGATGGTGCGTCTGCGCGATGAAGTTCGACAGGTGGATGCTGCGGCAGACACAGTCGAGCAGGAAGTCTTCGTTCTCGTTTCGCGGCAGCTTGAACAGTTCGATCGGCGAGACCGGCTGGCTGCCGAGTCCCTTCGCACGTACCAGCGCTTCATACCCGACCGCCCGGCAATGCGCCGGGCTGAAGATCGGCTGGAACACCGATTGCAGCGTCAGACCCGAGAACTCGCCGTTGATCTCCCGATCCTCCTCGCGCGCCTGGCCGCGCACGAGTTGCAGGAACGAAGACTGGTCGTCTCGCGGCATCGTGTTCTGGTCGGGTGGAGTCATGCGGGGGACGATCGCGCCCATGGGCAGCGCAGGCCTTTTCTCTTGAGCAGGTCTGTTTACGGCCCGCCCCATGCGTTCTTGAGGCCGTGCCGACGCACCTCCGTCAGTCGACCCGGACCCGAACTCTTTGATAAAGCTCGCGAAAGCGGTTTGCTATACTGCCCCGCGATGTCTTCCGCAATGCCCTCGATGATGATTGAAGTGCTGCTGGCGCTGCTTGCCTTGTTCGCGCTCGCAGCCTTCGTCTGGCTTGCGCTGAAGCTGGGCCAGTTGCAGCGGACGCTCGCCCGTGCCCCGGACGAGCTCGCTGCCTCGCTCGAACACAAGCATCGCGCATTGCTGGTCGATTTCAACCAGGCGCTCGCGACCTCGGCCGAGCGCGTCGGGGCGACGCAGGCGCAGCACGCCGATTCGGTGCGCGCGGGGGTGTCGCAGGAACTTCAGCAGACGCGTGAGTCGATCCAGATCCTGCAGCTCGCCCAGAGTCGCGACCTGGCGGCGAACCGCGAAGCGATGACCCAGCGTCTGGCCGAAGTGGCAGGCGCGATGCAGACGCGCCAGGATGCGATGCGCACCGAGACGCTGACCCAGTTGCACGAGACGCTGGCTGCGCAGGGGCGGGCGCAGAACGAGTCGGCGCAGTCGATGATCCGCAGCCTCACCGAGCAGCTTGTCACGCAGGTAGACGCGCTCGCGAAGGGCGTGGAAACCCGCCTGGGCGAGATCAGCGGCAAGGTGAGCGAGCGGCTCGACGAGGGGTTCAAGCGCACCAACGACACCTTCGCCAGCGTGATGGCGCGGCTCGCGACCATCGACGAGGCGCAGAAGAAGATCGACGGACTCACGATGAATGTGGTGAGCCTGCAGGAGCTCCTCGGCGACAAACGCTCGCGCGGTGCGTTCGGCGAAGTACAGCTCGAAGCCATCGTGCGCAACAGCCTGCCGCCGGGCGCCTACGAGATGCAGGCGACGCTGTCCAACCAGTGCCGCGTCGACTGTCTGCTGCGCTTGCCCGAGCCGACCGGTGCGGTAGCGGTCGATTCGAAGTTTCCGCTGGAGAATTATCGCGCGAGCTTCGCGCTGGATCAGCCGGAGTCCGAACGCCAGGCCGCGCTGCGACGGTTCAAGACGGACATGAAGAAGCATGTCGATGCGATCGCCGACAAATACATCATCGCCAACGAGACCAGCGACGGCGCGGTGATGTTCATTCCCGCCGAGGCGGTATTCGCCGAGATCCATGCGCACCATCCCGATCTCGTCGACTACGCGCAGAAGCGGCGCGTGTGGGTGACCTCGCCGACGACGCTGATGGCAATCCTCAATACCGCGCGCGCGGTGATCAAGGATTTCGAAACCCGGCGCCAGGTGCACGTGATCAAGGACGCGCTGTCCAAGCTCGCGCGCGACTTCGAGCGTTTCGATCACCGCATGCAGCAGCTCGCCAACCACATCCGGCAGGCGAACGACGACGTGCAGCAGGTGCATGTGAGCAGTCAGAAGATCACGCACCGTTTCCGCCATATCGAGCAGGTCGAGATCGACCGCGCGCTGGTCGGGGAGCCGGGCCTCACCGAAGAAGCGCCGCCTGCAGCGCTCGTCGTGCCGCTCACGGTGGTCGAGGCGAGCGGGTGAGCCGACGCCGCAACGCGTTGCCGCGCGCGACCGCCGTCGCATTGCTGAGCGTCGTCATGGTCGGTTGCGGCACGCCCGATCCGGAGCGTGCGGCCCGTGAGAAAGAGAATGTGCAGCGTACCGAACGTGCTGCCGCGCGCTTGTACAAGCGGCCTTACGAGACGATCTGGACGGCACTGCTGGCCTCGGCGGCCGAGCGCAAGCTGAACGTGGTGGAAGCCGACGCGAAGACCGGAGTGCTCGAGCTGCGCCACGGGGTGTCGGCGACCAGCGTCGGCGAGCGCATCGACATCCGCGTGAGTCGCACCGTCGACGCCGCCGTGCGCGTCGAAATCCGATCGCGGCCGCTGCTGTCGCTGTCGAGCCCACCCGACTGGCAGCGCCTGCTGTTCGGCGACCTCGAACAGAAGGTCGCGCCGCGCCGCGATCCCTGAGCGATGTTCGGTCTGCGGGGATGGCAGCGGCGGCGCACGCTCGCGCGCGCGGCGCTCGACGATGCGTTGTGGCAGCAGGCGCTAGCGCGGTGCCGGGTGATCGCGCATCTCGATGCGGCGGCACGACACCGGTTGCGCGAACTGACGACGCTGTTTCTCGCCGAGAAGACGCTCACCGCGGTTGACGGGTTCGAACTGACCGACGCAATGCGCGTGGCGATCGCGATCCAGGCGTGCGTGCCTGTTCTGGAGCTCGGGCTGGACAGTTACGCCCCCTGGGTCGAGGTGATCGTGTATCCGGACGAGTTCGTCGTCGAGCGCGAGTTCACCGACGACGACGGTGTGGTGCACGCAGTGCGCGAGCCGCTGTCGGGGGAATCATGGGCGAACGGGCCGGTGATCCTGTCGTGGGCGGACATCGAAGCCGGTGACCCGCAGGATGGCTATAACGTTGTACTGCACGAGTTCGCGCACAAGCTCGATATGCTCGACGGCGACGCCGATGGCGTGCCGCCGCTGCATGCCGGAATGCGCCGCGAAGACTGGCACGCGGCCTTCACTGCGGCCTTCGACGATCTCGAGATGCGCATCGAGCGTGTCGAACGGCGCGTCGGCACGCTGCGCGGGGATGCCCGGGACTTCGACGGTCGTATCGCAGACGAGGCGTTTGCAGCGCTGCCGCTCGATCCTTATGCCTGCAAGGACGCCGGCGAGTTTTTTGCGTGCGCGAGCGAGTCGTTCTTCGAAACGCCTTCGCGTCTTGCCGATGCCTATCCTGAGGTCTACCGCCAGCTGGTGCTGTTCTATCGTCAGGATCCGCTCGCCGGTCACGGTCCTGCCACTCGTCGGTCAGACGCGTCGCGCGACGACGCGGTGTAAGGCTCGCGCGCGTCGGCGAAGCCGCGGTCAGGTTTGAGCGCCGGCACATCGCTGTGGGCTCGACGCAGCGTCGCCTCCTGTCCGGCGCGCCGCGCCGTTCGTCCGCACCGCTAAATTTTCCGGGTTTGGCGACGTTAAAGACGATAAGCGCGCAAGGGCGCGGTGCAGCCGCCTGCGCGCGTCCCGCCCCTCAGCGTGTTCCTGTGCTTCCTCTTCGTTTCTCCTTGCTGACGTGTCCCGAGGCAGTCCCACCGCCCACATGCATGCACGCGCAGCCCCGTCCCGAATGACACCCGCCCGATGATCGACGGATGGTTCAACCGGCTGTCCACGAGCGCGCTTGCGGCAACCTTCTGCGCGGTGCTGGTCGTGCTGTTGCTCGCGACCGGGGCGAGCATCGCGCACATGCAGAACCAGGCACGCTTCGCCGAGGACCGCAGCGCCGCCCGCCAGGCGGCGGCCGCGCGGG
>JACMMK010000492.1 GCA_014379045.1 Burkholderiales bacterium | reverse complement strand
GCCTCGGCCAGAGCGCGACGACGCTCTCGGGCGGCGAGGCGCAGCGGGTCAAGCTCGCGCTCGAGCTTTCCAAACGCGATACCGGACGCACGCTGTACATCCTGGACGAGCCGACCACCGGCCTGCACTTCCACGATGTCGATCTGCTGCTGAAGGTGCTGCATCGGCTGCGCGACCACGGCAACACGGTCGTGGTCATCGAGCACAACCTGGACGTGATCAAGACCGCCGACTGGGTCATCGATCTCGGACCTGAAGGCGGGGCGGGCGGCGGGCGCATCATCGCCGAAGGCACGCCCGAGCAGATCGCGGCCGACCCCGCCAGTTCCACCGGGCGCTATCTGGCTTCGCTGCTCGGCACCGGCGCACCGGTCAGCCGGCCCGGCATCGACGCATCAGGCGTCAGCGCGAATGAAGCGTCGAGAACCGCGTGACGCGCCTGGCGCACGTCACCGCCGACGCTGCAACGGTCAGGACGCCTCGGTTCCAGCGACTTCCGGTTGATCCATCAGCATGACCAGCGCCATCGGCGCGTTGTCGCCCTGACGGAAACCGGTCTTGAGGATGCGCAGGTAGCCACCGTTGCGCGTCGCGTAGCGCGGCCCCAGTTCATCGAACAGCTTGGTGACCATGTCACGGTCGCGCAGGCGCGAGAACGCGAGGCGGCGGTTGGCAACCGACGCACTCTTGCCCAACGTGATCAGCGGCTCGGCCACGCGCCGCAACTCTTTCGCCTTCGGCAAGGTGGTCTGGATCGTCTCGTGTTTGAGCAGCGAGTTCGTCATGTTCCGCAACATCGCCAGCCGGTGGCTGGTGGTGCGGTTCAGTTTGCGCAGGCCTAGACGGTGACGCATGGCGATACCTCAATACGGCGAAATAACGGAAACGAACGGGAACGAACGGAATGGACGAAGCGCAGACGGCATCCGCAGGTGCGGAAGAAAGTTCAGTGTCCGCCCATCTTCTCGAGCCCGACCGGCGGCCAGTTCTCGAGTTTCATGCCGAGCATCAGCCCGCGCGAAGCGAGCACTTCCTTGATCTCGTTCAGAGACTTGCGACCCAGGTTCGGCGTCTTCAGCAGTTCGGTCTCGGTGCGCTGGATCAGATCACCGATGTAATAGATGTTCTCGGCTTTCAGGCAGTTGGCCGAACGCACCGTCAGCTCGAGGTCATCGACCGGGCGCAGCAGGATCGGATCGACCGCGGGCTCCTTGCGATCGTCGCGCGCGCCCGCGGTGCCTTGCAGGTCGGCGAACACGGCGAGCTGGTCGACGAGCACGCGCGCGGCATAGCGAATCGCCTCTTCAGGCTCGATCACGCCGTTGGTCTCGATGTCGATGATCAGCTTATCGAGGTCGGTACGCTGCTCGACACGTGCACTTTCGACCGCATAGCTGACCCGATGCACCGGGCTGAACGAGGCGTCGAGCAGGATGCTGCCGATGGCGCGGCCTTCGCGCGCCGCCGGACGCGACGATGCCGGCACGTAGCCACGGCCCTTCTCGACCTTGATCTGCATCTCGAGCTTGCCGCCAGGCGTCAGGTGTGCGATCACATGTTGCGGGTTGATGATCTCGATGTCGTGGCCGCCTTCGATGTCGCCCGCAGTGACCGGGCCTTCGCCGGACTTGTTGAGCGTCAGCGTGACATCGTCGCGGTTGTGCAGCTTGAACACGATGCCCTTCAGGTTGAGCAGGATGTCGACCAGATCTTCCTGCACGCCGTCGAGCGCAGAGTACTCGTGCAGCACGCCGGCGATATGGACTTCGGTGGCAGCGTAGCCGGGCATGCTCGACAGCAGCACGCGGCGCAGGGCGTGGCCGAGCGTATGACCGTAGCCACGCTCGAACGGTTCCATGGTGATCTTTGCCTGGACGGCCGACACCGGTTGAACATCGATGATGCGCGGCTTCAGGAAGGTGCTTTGCATGAGTTGCCCTCTCGACCTAAAATGAATACGGCGGGACCCTCTGCGCGATCACGCAGAGTCGTCGCCGCGAACTGATATCTGGAAACGGTGCTTCGATCCCCGCGCTGCTCGCTGCGGGTCAAGACCCGCGCGCGTATTGCACGTCTGCGCGCCTTGCGCATGCATCACCGTACGGCGCGCGTACGCAGAGCGATGCGCGATTACTTCGAGTAGAGCTCGACGATCAGCGACTCGTTGATCGTGCTCGGCAGGTCGGTGCGCGCGGGCAGGTTCTTGAACACGCCCTTGCCTTCCTTGCCGTCGACAGACAGCCACTCCGGCACGCCACGCTGCTCCACCGCCTCAATCGCCGCCTTGACACGCAACTGCTCGCGCGCGCCTGCCGACAGCCCGATCACATCACCCGGACGAACCTGGAATGAGGGAATGTTCACGCGCCGACCGTTGACGGTGACGCCGTTGTGACGCACCACCTGGCGCGCTTCGCTGCGCGAGGCGCCGAAGCCCATGCGGTGCGCGACGTTGTCCAACCTGCACTCGAGCAGTTGCAGCAGGTTTTGCCCGGTGATGCCCTTACGCCGCTCCGCCTCGGCATAAGTGCGACGGAACTGACGTTCGAGCACACCATAGATGCGGCGGACCTTCTGCTTCTCGCGCAGCTGCAAGGCATAGTCGGACAGGCGCGTGTTCTTCTGGCCGTGCTGACCGGGCGCATGACTGCGCCGCTCGATCGCACATTTGTCGGTGAAGCACTTTTCGCCCTTGAGAAAGAGCTTTTCGCCTTCACGACGGCACTGGCGGCATTTCGGATCTGTAGTGCGGGCCACGATGTTATCCTTGTCAGACGCGACGGCGCTTCGGCGGG
>JACMMK010000491.1 GCA_014379045.1 Burkholderiales bacterium | reverse complement strand
CGAGGCGGCGCCCCGCGAGCGCCACCGAATAACCTGCACGCAGCAACGCCAGCGCCGAGGCGCGGCCGATGCCGGACCCGGCACCAGTGACGAGGGCGACCTTGCTCGATACGGAAACCGGTTCAGGCATCGTTGCTGCTCCGAAATGTCGGAACGCAACGATACCCGAACCGCCCGACGCTTACTGCAGTTGTGACCGCGCGTGCTCCACCCACCGCCGCAACCCGCGGCCGGTGCCGCGAATCACTCGCTCCTGATGCCCGCGTCCTTCACCAGTCTTGCCCACTTCGCAAGCTCTGCGCGCACGAACGCCGACGCCTCGACCGACGCGTTGCCCACCGCCTCGTTGCCGACTTTCGCGAGAGCCGCGCGCACCTCGGTCGACTGCAACGCCTTCGTGGTCTCGGCATGCAAGCGCACGATCGTGTCACGCGGGGTGCCACCGGGCACGAACACCGCCTGCCACAGTTCCACTTCGAAGCCAGCGAAGCCGGCCTCGATCATCGTGGGCACCTCGGGTAATGCGCTGACACGCTTCGCGCCCGTCGTCGCCAGCGCGACCAGCCGGCCTTCCCGGATGAACGGGATCGCCGCCGCGATCGACGAGAACGTCATCTGCACATTGCCGCCGACGAGGTCCTGCATCGCCGGTCCGCTCCCCTTGTACGGCACGTGGACCAGCGCCTGGCCGATGCGTGCCTTGAAGAACTCTCCGGCCATGTGGGGCGTCGTGCCGATCCCGGCCGATGCGAATGTCAATGCGCCGGGCTTCGCCTTGGCCACCGCGACCAGGTCCTGCACGGTCTTCGCCGCAACCTTGGTGTTGATCGCGAGCACGAGCGGCGACGAGGTCGCGATGGTGACCGTCGCGAAATCCTTCAGCACATCGTACGGTACCTTCGGCTGCAGGCTCTGGTTGATCACGATGGCGGGGTCCATGAGCAACAGCGTGTAGCCGTCGGCGCCCGCACGCGACGCGACTTCGGTGCCGAGGATGCCGCCTGCCCCACCGCGGTTGTCGATCACGACGCTCTGCCCCAACTGCTCCGACAGCCGCTGCGCCAGCGTGCGTCCCACGAAGTCGACCACGCCGCCGGGTGCGTACGGCACCACGAGGCGCAGGCTCTTCGACGGGAACTGCGCATGCCCCGGCACCGCGACGCCGAGGCCGGAAAAGGTGGCAACCGTCACCAGTGCAATCCGGGAGGCGCGGCTCTGACGTATCCGGTCCCGCTCGTTGCTCTGGGCACGCGCAGATACCGACTTTCTCGACCGGGTCACCATCGTTCACGCTCCTCGTTCAACGGGATGCAGGAGACGCGATCGTACGTGAACCTGCTTGAGGCACCGCGCTTCACGGGCGAACTGTTGCACCTGCATGACAGTTGCTCGGGACCCGTTGCGTGCTGTCCGCCATCGGCTATAGTCGTGCGCTGCGCGATGCGAGATCGGCCGCCCGGCCCTGATCGCACGATCCCGGGGGCACGCGTCGGTGCGCGCGAGGGGCGTTTAGCGGAACCCGCCGGGTCAGGGTTTCCCAGGACGATTGGATTGCTGCGACTCTTCGAGGACTTACACAGTGAAGATGACGATACATCCGATGGCCGGCGATCTCACGGTGATCAGCCTGGAAGGCCGGCTCGATATCCAGGGCGCCGATGCGATCGACGATCAGTTCGCGTTCGCGACGACCACCAAGCCGAAACGTATCGTCGTCGACCTGTCACAGGTCGTCTTCATGGCCTCGATCGGTATCCGCACATTGTTCACCGCCGCCCGGGCGCAGACAGCCCGTGGCGGGCGCATCGTCCTCGCGGCGCCGACCGAGATGGTGAACAAGGTCCTGCTCACGGCAGGCGTCGATCAGCTGATGCCGATCTTCGACAGCGTCGAACTGGCGTGTACCGCGCTGGAGTCCGCCTGAACGAGGTGACAGCGCCAGGCGTGGCGGGCGTGATGGCGCTTGCAGTGTCGCCAGCGCAGCGCGGTGCCGATCACCTACCGACGGGCGCGTTGCGCAGACGATTGAGCGTGCCGAACGAGCGCGCGGCCGTCGCCACGGCGAGCGTGTGGATCCGCGCGGTCGGCGCCGAAGCGGGTCTGAGTGAGACCGATCTGTTTCGCCTCGACCTGTGCGTGACCGAAGCGCTGACCAACACCTTCAGCTACGGCGGACTCGATGCGGACTCGGCACACACCGAGATCGAGTGCGAGGCGGCCGAGCACGTCGTCCGCTGCACGTTGCGCGACGCGGGTGTCGCGTTCGATCCGGCCGCGGCCGAACTGCCGGCCCTGCCCAGTCTCCTCGACCATGCCGCGCGTGGCGGAGCCGGTCTGCGGTTGGTACGCGAGTTCGCCGACGCATGCACTTACCTGCGCGAAGCCGAGCGCAACGTGTTCTCGTTCACGCTTCAGCGCCACGGCTCACGCGCGTCCAGTCGCAGCAACTGGGTGGCACGCGGCGCCGAGCGGCGCGCGTTGGTCGAACGGCTCAAGGTCCTGTCGCGCCCCGCGGGCGTGATCGGTGTGGGGATCGCCGACGGATCCGGCGACGCGGTCGAGCGCGACCGGCGGTCGGGGGTCGAGCGGCGCGCGCTCGGGTTCATCTCGCAACTGCGCATCTTGCAGGGCGCTCCGTACAGTGCCCTCGAAACGCTGATCGCAGATTGCCCGCAACGGACGCTCGCCGCCGAACAGGTCTGGTTGGCGCCGGGCGAGCGGTCCACCGACGTGGCGGTCGTGCTCACGGGTCGGCTGCGCGTCCACGTCGAGAGCGCCGAGACGGCGCCGATCTATGTGGTCGACGTCGGGCACTGCGCGGGCGAGATGCAGTTGCTCGACGGCGATCCCGCCTCGGCGTTCGTGATCGCCGATGTCGATTCGACCGTACTGCTGATCCCCGGGCGGATGTTGCGCGAACGGTTGCTGTCGATCCCCCAGGTCGCGGCAAATCTGTTGTCGATTCTCGCCGGACGTATCCGGCGCTCGGACCGACTGATCGCCGAACAGGTGCGCGCGGCGATGGAACTCGAGCGGCTGCACCGCGAGCTGAAGCTCGCGCAGGAGATCCAAGTCAGCATGCTGCCGGTGCCGCCGCTGTTCTCCGAGCTGCCGCAGATCGATTGCGTCGGCTTCATGCGCCCGGCGAAGGAAGTCGGCGGCGATTTCTACGACGCCTTCGCGCTCGACGCCAACCATGTATTCGTGACCATCGGCGATATCTGCGGCAAGGGTTTGCCCTCGGCGCTGTTCATGGTGCGCACGCTGACCACGCTCTGGAACGAGACCACGCGCCGGCGCAATCCGCAACGCATCGTCGAACACGTCAACCGGCACCTCTGCGTCAACAACGATTCAGGACTGTTCGTCAGCCTGTTCTGCGGGGTCTACGATCTGGGCACGCGCTGCCTGCAGTTCGTCAGCGCTGGACACAATCCGCCGCTGATCTCGATCGCCGGCGAGCCGCTGCACTTTCTCGATGCGCCGCGCAATCTGGTCGCCGGCATCGCGCCGCAGGCGAACTTCCGTGCCGGGTCGATCGAGTTGCGCGCCGGCAGCCTCGTCATCCTCTACACCGATGGTCTCACCGAAGCCGAATCGGTCGATCAGCAATGGTTCGGCGACGAACGTCTGCTCGCGACCATCGAACACGTCCGCGACGAGCCGCTACCCGAACTGACCTCGGCCGTGGTGCGCGCCGTCGACGAGTTCGCAGTCGACGCGGTCCAGGCAGACGATCTGACGCTGCTCGCGTTTCGCGTCAACGCCTGAATCAGGCGCCGACTTCGGGACACGCCTCGATACGCGCGGCGCGCGCACGCGTGTCGAGCACCTGCCGCGCCAGATCGAACAACGGTGCGTCCTGCACGCCGTGGGCGCGCAGGCAGTCGACCGTCTGGAACAGGTAGTCGGCCGCGGAACCCAGCCGACCGCTCGCCGTGGCGAGCACCTCGACGACCTGATCGGTGGGCAGCTTGCCGGCATACTGCCGGCAGCGCCGATTGATCACGAAGCACAGGGCGCGGTGCGATTGTCCACCGACCTGCGCATTGACCCATCGGGCATCGTAGGAGCCCATCGTCATCTCGCGCCGCCAGATCAGCGTGAGCTCGGTGCGTACGTCACCCGAGGGAATACGGAACAGGAACCCCTGACACCGTCCACCGTGTTCGAGGGCGAGCATCAGACCCGGATGCTCGGGCGAGCCGCGCCCCATCCTGGACCACAGGCAGAAACGCCGGTGCAGCCCCCGAACCCTGGCAGGGCGTTGTTCGGCGAACCGGAACAACGGGTTCCAGATCAACGAACCGTAGGCGAACAGCCACAGGTCGTGGCCGGTTCCGACCGCATCGAGCGCGCGCTCGAGCGACGCGTCGAACTCGTGCCTCGGCACGAGCGGCAATTCCGGGTAGAACTGTTCGTAGTGCCGGCGCAACTGATCGGCTTCGAGGTCGGCGCGGGTAAGGCTCATGGGAACAATCCTAACGCGAGGCACGCGTCGGTCGTTGACCGGTGCGCAGGTGCGCGCGCCGCGGTACGATCCGCACTCCACCCTCGACGGAGACCGCGATGACCCTCACCCTGTTCTACGCGCCCGGCGCGTGCTCGCTGGTGCCCTACGTAAGCCTGACCGAAGCCGGTGCCGACTTCGACATCCGCAACGTCAACACCGGGGCGAAAGAGCAGAAAACCGCTGATTATCTGGCGGTAAACCCCAAGGGCAAGGTGCCGGTACTGGTCATCGACGGCTATCCGCTGACCGAGAACGTGGCGATCCAGCAGTTCATCGCGCGCAGCTTTCCGAAGGCGAACCTGCTGCCCGCCGATCTGCTGGCGCAGACCAAGGCGATTTCGTTGATGGCGTGGTTCAGTTCGACCATTCATCCGCACCTGACGCCCAACGCGCGTCCTGAAAACTACTGCGACATCGTCGAGGCGCACGACGGCGTCAAGCGGGTCGCACAGAAACTGTTGCTCGAAGACCTGAAGATCGCCGAAAAGCTGCTCGAGGGACGTGAGTGGTTCTTCGACCATTTCACGGTCGTCGACGCGTATTTCTTCTGGTGCTTCCGGCGCGCGACCCAATTCAATCTCGATCTGTCGGCGTATCCGAATTGCCTCGCGCACATGGCGCGGATGCGCACGCGTCCGAGCGTGCAGAAGGTCGAGGCGTACGAGAAGGAAGTGCAGGCAGACTTCGCCCGCGCGGCTTGATCGGTGCCGATCGGCGCCGCCGCGCCGCGGTGAGCGTGACCGGCGCCGTGACTGTCCTCGCAACCCTGCGCGGCCGGTCACGATGCGCCGCGCTCCGGCGCTTGCGGCTCGGACAGACCGACTACCTTAAGGTGGGCACCGTGGCGGTTCTGCACTGCACGCTGCGGAGCGAGCGAGCCGATCACCATGCCCGCGATGGCGCCCCCGAGCCCGGCGAGTTGCGCGGGGAACACTTCCCCCGCAGGCGTCACGAGCAGCGCCACCCAGCCGAGCAGGCCGAACACGATCGACATCACCGCACCCTGGGTCGTGGCGCGCGCCCAGAACAGCCCGGCGGCGAGCGGTACGAACGCGCCGACCAGCGTCACCTGGTAGGTCGCTGAGACCATGTCGTAGATCGGCGTCCCCTCCGAGGCGATCGCGTACGCACATACGCAGACGCTGAATACCAGCACGGTGATGCGCATCGTACGCAGCTGTTCGCGGTCGCTGGTCGCGGGGAAGCGATGCCGCCAGACGTTTTCGACGAACGTCACCGAGGGCGCGAGCAACGTCGCCGAAGCCGTCGACTTCAACGCCGACAGCAGTGCCCCGAAGAAGAGCACCTGCATCACGAACGGCATCCGCTCGAGCACGAGCGTCGGGATCACCTTCTGCGGGTCGTCCCGCATCAGCGCCTCGGCCTGTTCGGGCATCACGACGAGCGCGCTGACCACGATGAACATCGGCACGAATGCGAACAGGATGTAGCAGACGCCGCCGATCACCGGGCCGCGCGTCGCGGCCTTCACGTCACGCGCCGACATCACGCGCTGAAACACGTCCTGCTGCGGAATCGAGCCGAACATGATCGTGATCGCCGCGCCGATGAAGAACGCGATTTCGGTGAAGCCGGGTTCGGGCAGGAAGCGGAACAGGTCGCGGCTCGCTGCGACCGCCAACACCTGATCGGCGCCGCCCGCCAACTCTGCGGCGAAGAATGCGATCGCCGACAGCCCGACCACCAGCACGATCATCTGCACGAAGTCGGTCACCGCGACCGACCACATCCCGCCGAACATCGCATACGCGAGCACCGACATCGTGCCGATCACCATGCCGACGCGGATCGAGATCGCGCCATCGGACAGCAGGTTGAACACGAGCCCGAGCGCGGTGACCTGCGCCGCCACCCAGCCGAGGTAGCTGACGATGATGATCAGCGAGCAGAGCACCTCGACATTCCGGCCGAAGCGCTCGCGGAAATAGTCGCTGATGGTAAGCAGCGTCATCCGATACAGCCGGGCCGCGAAGAACAGGCCCACCAGGATCAGGCAGCTGCCCGCGCCGAACGGATCTTCGACGACCGCACCGAGCCCACCGTCGACAAACTTCGCGGGAATGCCGAGCACGGTCTCGGCGCCGAACCAGGTCGCGAACGTGGTGGTGATGATCATCACCAGCGGCAGATTGCGCCCCGCGATCGCGAAGTCGGCACTGGTCTTGACGCGCTTCGCCGCCCACAGACCGAGCGCGATCGTTCCGAGCAGGTAGAGGACAACGAGGGTCAGCAGCATCGAATCGGCTCCAGGCGCGCCGGGCGGGACGTGTTCGCAGCGAGAAACCCGAATTATCGCGGCGGTGCAGCGAGTCAAGCAACTCGCGCACCACCTGGTCGCGAATCGTGCGTTTGCCGGCCCTCGGCCGCGCGTTGTCGACCCGATCGATTGCCCCGTCCATCGCTTCTCGACGGCGGTCGTCTGTCACTCGTGCGCTATTGCGGCGTCGCGCGTTCGTGCGTGGCAGCCGGGCTCCCATCAATCTGCGGCGCGACGCGGGGCAGCTCATCGGCGCGGGCCTCGAGGCCATAGGGCGCGACCAGCGCCCAGACATGCGCGGGTACCATCGCGCGCAACCGCCGCGGCAGCTCACGGCGCAGATGCACGACCGTCTCGAGCGCTTTCATCTCGACCCGCGTGCGGGCGAATTCGAGCCCGCGCGGCCCCACCCTGGGCATCAGCCAGTTGACCACGGGACGCAGCCATGACGGCATCCGGCGCAGCGGCAAGCCCCCGGCGGCGCGTTCTACGTTGGCCAGAAACCCCTTGACCGGACCCGCGCGGCGCCCCGCCGAGCCCGGCACGCGCGTGCGAACCTCGTCCCCGAGCAACCCCAGCAGTTCCTCGCCGCGCGCATTGCGCACGATCAGCCACTGCTCGCCCTGGCCGCCCATGTAACCGACGGTGATGTCGGCCAGGACGTTGGTGTAGTCGACACAGGTACGACAGGTCAGCGGGAAGAAATCCGAAGGCAACTTCGAGATCGGCAGATCGAGGAACGGTATCGTCTTCACCCGCCCGTCGGTGAAGCGCAGTTCGACGCGGTAGTCGGCGCGGAATTCGAGGTAGGTGATCGTGTCCGGATCGTCGGCGAGCAGATCGAGGAACGTGTGGAAGTTCTCCGTCGTGGTGTTGTCCGAGCACGGCGTGCCGATCACGTACAGACGCTCGAAGCCCAGTTCGGATTCGAGCGCGCGCAGCGCGTACACCTGGCACGGGATGCCGATCACGGCGAGCCGGAGGAAGCCCTGCGCACGCGCCGGTTCCAGCAGCGACAGCAAGGGCGCGTAGCCCATCCGCATCCCCCGGCACGCCGCGAGGTCGGCCGCCGACGTGATCAGCACTGGCAGCGGGCGCCAGCGATCGTTGGGGTCGCTGGTCATTGTCAGCACCGCGTCGATCGCGCCGGTCTCGAACAGACGTTCAGCGATGCGTGTCGTGATGCCGGTCCACTGCGCGCCGATTCGAGGCGTGCGCAGAGAGGCCCGCGCCATTCTGATGAACGGGCCGAAATGCAGTTCGTCGGGGCGCGCCGGATCCCGCTCGCGACCGTGGACCCGGGCTTCCAGCAGCGGATAGTCGGGACGGATGAACTGGCAGGCACGCCCGCAGCGTTTCGGGTCCGACGAGCGCGAGATGCCGCAATCGGTGCACAGGCCTCGCGCCGGCGCAGGCGAGTGCGTCGGCGCGCCCCCACGGTTCGAATCGTCTACCGCGGCGGAGGCAGCGGCTGGAGCATGCAGGGCGGAGGCGGGCAGATCATTCAAGTTGCCGCATTCTACCGTCGCGCAAGCCGTCGCCCCCGACCGCCGTCGGACAGCCGACCGCGGCTGCGCAGTGGTACCGACCCGATCGTCGCAAGACACCGACTCGCACGCGGCGCATCACCACCCCGCCCCCGCGACACAACATCGTCTTCACACGTTGCTATGCTCGGTGCATGCCGTGCGCCGGTCGATCGGTCGACGCGACCACCCCGGCAATCGAAGGGACAACAGCATGACGGGTCGTCGGCATCTTCTCCTGATCTTTGCGGCATGCTCGGCAGGCGCCGCCCTGGCGCAAGCCTACCCGTCGCGCCCGATCCGCTTCGTCGTGCCGTTTCCGCCCGGTGGCGGCAACGACATCGTCGGACGCATCGTCGCCAAAAACCTGGCCGACGTCCTCGGTGGCCAGATCGTCATCGACAATCGCGGCGGCGCAGGCGGCACGATCGGCACCGAGATCGTCGCGCGCTCGGCGCCCGACGGTCATACCCTGCTGATCAACAACATCAGCCTCGCCGTCAATGCGACGCTGATTCCGAAACTGTCATACGACACGGTCAAGGATCTCGAGCCCGTTTCGCTGATCGGCCGCCAGCCGAACCTGCTGGTCGTGGCAACCGCTTCACCCGCGAAGTCGGTGCGCGAACTCATCGAACTCGGTCGCGCGAAGGGACAGCCGCTCAACTACGGCTCGGGGGGCGTGGGCACGGCGTCGCACCTCGCGACCGAGTACATGAAGCTGATCACCCGGGCAGAGCTGGTGCACGTGCCGTACAAGGGCCTCGCACCGGCCGTCGTCGACCTCGTCGCCGGGCGCTTGGACTTCATCATCTCGACCGTGGCGACCGCATTGCCTCAGCTCAAGGCTGGCCGATTGCGGCCGCTCGCGGTGACCACCCCGGCGCGCTCGGCGTCCTATCCCGACGTGCCGACGATGAACGAAGCCGGTCTCAAGGGTTACGAGTTCGACACCTGGTACGGGCTGCTCGCCGCGGGGCGGACTCCGCCGCCGGTCGTCTACCGCGTCAATCGCGCACTCGTCGAAACACTGGCCGCGCCTGCCGTCGTCGAGCAGCTCGCACTGCAGGGCGTCGAGCCGAGCCCGTCTTCGCCGAAACAGTTTTCGACTTACCTGCGCGCCGAGATCGCGAAGTGGGCGAAGGTCATCAAGGCGTCGGGTGCGACCGCCGAGTGAACCGCGTACGCATCGTTTCCGGCTGCCACGAGAAGGGGCCGGCGTGCATGCTGGTCGAGAGCGGCGGCTGCCGGTTGCTGCTCGATCTGGGCTACGGACCCGACCCGCAACGCCGCCCTGATCTGTCCGGCATCGGCGCGGTCGATGCGATCGT
>JACMMK010000490.1 GCA_014379045.1 Burkholderiales bacterium | reverse complement strand
TCGGCTGCCTGGCTGCATGACTGTCCTCCTCGCGGCGCGCGCTGCGGCCGTTCGGTGTGATGGTCATCGCCGCGTGCAGGACAGCAGTATCACGCGTGCGCCGACGCGGCGCCAGCGCGATGTCGGCTCAGGCTAATTGGGATATCCACTCTCAGGCGGGCTCGCTCGCCATTGAGGATCACCCCCGCGTCGGCGATTGCTTGCCCGTCGCGGCCGGCGATCACCGAGTTCCGGTCGATCTCCCCGATGTGGGCCCCGCCGCAGGCGATGCGCGAAACTCGCAGGAGCAGCGATGCGATCGCTTCGCGATCGACCAGGGGCGGCCCGCGCGCGTCATCGAGCATTCCCCGCGGACGGTCCAGCAGCGCTGATGACCCGGTGCCCGCGAACGGTCCTGCCGTCAGTCGACCTTGATGTTCGCCGACTTGCTCAGCTTCGCGTAGTCAGTCATCTCGGCTTTGATGATGTTTGCGAGTTCGAGCGGCGTGCTGCTGATCGGCTCGACGCCGAGGCCGGAAAGTCGTTCGCGCACGTCCTGTAGCTTCAGTGCCTGCACCACCCCTTCGTTGAGTCTGGTGATCACACACTGATGGGCGTGCCTAAGGCGAGTACAAGCCCGACCCTGGCGAACCCAAGATCTGGTTCATCTCCATGAAGTCGGTGGCCGAACCTGGCAGCCGCGTGAGATCGCTTGCTTGCTGTTTCGCGAATCACCGCTGTACGTCGGGGAAGGGCGGTTGCACGGTCTTCTGACCACCAAGGGGCGATCAGACTCTGAAGAATGTGTGGGACTCTAGGGGTCTTTCAGAGCTATCGAGGACAGCCGCGTGAGCAAACCGTGTCGCGCGATCGGTTTCCCTGATCGGATGAATCAGTTCGCCGTCGCACCCGATTCAGTCACGATCTTTCCCCACTTCGCCGTTTCGCTACGCACATACGCAGCGAACTCCGATGGCGTATTCCACACCGGCTCCAGTCCGGCTGCGGTCAGTCGTGCTCGCAATTCAGGATTCTGCACGGCCCTGACGGTCGCGGCGTTGAGCCGGGTCACGATGTCCTGCGGCGTACCTGCCGGAACGAACAGACCGTACCAGTTGTTGATCTCGTAGCCCGGCACACCCGACTCCGCGATCGTGGGTACCCCGGGTAGCCCGTCGAAACGCCGGCTGCCCGTCATTGCAATGGCGCGAAGCTTGTCGGCCTGGACGTAGCTGATCGCGGTGGCGACCGAGGCGAAGCTCAGCTGGGTGCGACCTGCGATCAGATCGAGCATCGCCGGCGCGCCGCCCTTGTACGGAATGTGGATCATCGTTGTACCGGTCAACGTCCGGAACAACTCGCCGGCGAGATGGGTGTCGGTGCCCGAACCGGCCGACCCGAACGAGAGCTTGTTCGGATTTGCCTTCGCATAGGCGATCAGCTCCGCAACGGTCTTCACCGGCAGCGCCGGGTTGACCACCAGCACGCTGAGGCCATTGACCGCGAGGGTTACCGGTACCAGATCGCGGATCGGGTCGAACGGCAGCGTCTTGTACAAGAAGGGGGCAATCGCGATGCCACCGAGATGGCCGAGCGCGATCGAGTAACCGTCAGCAGGTGACTTGGCGACGTGGTCGAGGGCAAGCGTGCCGCCGGCGCCGGCGCGGTTCTCGACCAGCACCGTCTGTTTCAGCGCCTCGCTCAGCTCCTGCGCGATCAGCCGTCCTGCAATGTCGGCGCCGCCCCCGGGGGCGAACGGAATGACCAGGCGCATCGGTCGACTGGGCCAGCCCTGCGCGAAGCAGGTCGCGCCAAGCAAGCACAGCACACAGCAGCCTAGGAGCCTGCGCATCGGTGTCGTCCTTGTTTAAGTGGCCTCGGCGCGAGGCTGCCCGGTCCACTGCGCGACCGGGGCTGCAACATCATCGTCAACGAGTCTACTTCCTGTTCCAGCGATGGTGTCATCGCCGACATTATTCGGCCCCCGGTAATCTTCACGAACACCAGCAAGCCGAGGTAGCTGCGCGCCGACGTCTCGCCACCCATCTCTGGCCCGGCTCTTGCTCTTGCTGCGCTGGCCTTACACTCGCTTGCACCATCCTCTCAACGTGATCTCTCGATTGGTCCCCCGCGCATGTCCGCACTCCCGCTCGTCGCCGCCATCACGGCCGCACTCGCCGCATTCCCCACCCTCGCCCAATCCTGGCCCGAAAAACCCGTCCGCATCATCGTCCCCTGGGCCCCCGGCGGCAGCACCGACATCGTCGGGCGCGTGCTCGCGGCCGATCTGTCGAAGCGCTTCAGCCAGAATGTGGTGATCGAGAACCGCGCAGGTGCCGGTTCCATTGTCGGACTGGAGTTCGCTGCCGCGGCTGCGCCGGATGGCTACACCTGGGTGCTCACGTCCACCGGCTACGGTTTCATCATCCAGAAGGCGAAGGTGGACCTGGTCAACAGCTTCGCGCCGGTGGCGATGATCGGCACGAGCGACAGTGCGCTCGTGGTGCACCCGAGCTTTCCGGCTGCCAACGTGAAGGAACTCATTGCCCTCGCGCGCAAGCGCCCGGGCGAAATCAACTTCGCCTCGTCGGGTATCGGAGGCTTCCCGCACCTGAACACCGAGCTCTTCATGCTGTTGTCGAAGACACGGATGACGCACGTGCCGTTCAAGGGCGGCGGGCCTGCGCTCGCCGACAACGTCGCCGGCAACTCGCAGCTGCAGATCGGTTCGCTGCCCGGCGCGCTGCCGTTCATCAAGAGCGGGCGACTGCGCCTGATCGCGATGGGCGGTCCGAAGCGCAACCCTGCGTTCCCCGACGTGCCGACCATCAACGAGTCAGGCTTGCCCGGCTACGAATCGCAGATCTGGTTCGGGCTGTTCGCGCCGCGCGCCACCCCCGCGGGTCTCATCGGGCAGATGCACGGTGCGCTCAACGCGGTGCTGGAAGCACCCGACATGGTGCGACGGCTCGATGAGCAGGGCGTGATGATCGCGCGCCGCACCACCGCCGAGTTCGCGAAGCTGATGGAAGTCGAGACCGCAAAGTGGGCGAAGGTCATCAAGGCGGGGAACGTCACCGGCGAGTGACCGCGGCGGCCACCTTTACCTTCAGTTCGGCACCCGGCAATCTGCAGGTTGTCTTCCACATGCGCCGACGCCGCCCGCGAGGTGGCGTCGATTTGCACCGAGATCGTGAATGCTACCGATAACTTAGGTCCGCAAGTGATCGCAACCGCGGCGAGAACGCGATGACCATGATCTTGCCCTCCTACGTCTCTTGCCCCCACTGCAGGTGCGTCCTGCAGGAAGACCGCGTGTTTTCTGGGAGCACAGACGATTCGATACTGTGGAGTGATGGCTATATGGACGCGCCACATCTTCCGCAAAAAGTCGAGGCAGTGCGTTGTCCGTCTTGCAAAAGGCCATTCTTTTCCAAAGACGCCGAACTCGCCCCATACATACTGCGTTGGCCGTTTGAAGATTCGTCTTCGGAGCCGGGGGGAAAGCGCGTTATTGCAGACAACCCCCTGACCAACGAGAAATTCTATGACATCCCGCCCCGTTCCGAGGCTGCCGATCTGGACGCGCTGATGGAACTTATCGCACAGACGGTCGATCGCGACCGCCTACGCTATCTGCGCAAAGGGACCTGGCACCTCGCCAACCATTTGTACAGAAAAGACTGCGAAGTCTTGTCTCCATTCATTCGCAACGACGAACGGCGAACGTTCACAGTCACCAAGGCGGAATTCAACGCAAATATCGAAAGCTTGATTGCTTTGTTGGAAGACGATCGCGGCGAAGAGCAGGTCATGAAGGCAGAAGCGCTGCGTGAGATTGGCAAGCATGCCGAGGCGATCGCGGCACTTCGGGGCATTGCTGCGAAATTCTCGTGGGTTGCTGACCAGATCTGCTCCAAGGCGCAGGCAGGTGAGAGCGCCGTCTTTGTGCTGCATCGAAATGGATGATCGCGCGCGTACGACACGAATTAGACAATGCCCACGTTGCCGCGGTCGACTACAGCATCGAGAGCTTGGATACGGTGTAGACCCGGGCGCGGGTGTACCAAGCCAGGGTTTCCACCGTGATCGAGCGAATCGATCCGGCGATGGGCGCTGTGCAAGGCCCAAGCCGAACACTAAACTCGTCCTCGTTCGATCGGGGAATGACGCATGGAAGCAGTCGATGTCGCAGTCGTAGGGGCCGGCAGTGCAGGCATCGCCGTCGCGTACTACCTCGTGCGTGATCACGGCGTGCGCCGGCTGGCGCTCATCGATGCGCTGGCACCGATGAGCCTGACCTCGGCCCAGTCTGGCGAGAACTACCGCAACTGGTGGCCGCACCGGGTGATGACCGCGTTCACCGATCACTCGATCGACCTGATGGAGCAACTGGACGAGGCATCGGGCGGCCGGCTGAACATGACGCGCGGAGGGTATGCGCTGGTGACCCGAAGGGAACGCCCGCAGGACCTTATCGGCGAGCTGCACGCGGGCTATGCAGATTCCCCGGGCCAGATCAGGGTGCGGGACACCGAGGGTGATTACTGCGCGCCGCGCCGTGTGCCCTGGCGGGGCATGCCGACCGGGGTGGACGTCCGGGTCGATCGCCGTCTGATCCGCCAGACCTTTCCCGCCTTTCCGGACGACGTGGCGACGGTCATCCACATCCGGCGCGCGGGCTCGATCGACTCCCAACAGATGGGCAGCCTCATGCTGGAGACTATCCGCGAGGCCGGCGGCACGCTGCTGCGCGGCAAGGTCCGGTCGATCGCGTCCGGCCCGCCGTTTCGAGTGGAGATCACCAGCCCTCATTCGACGATGCAGCTGCAGGCCGATCGGCTGGTCAACGCCGCCGGGCCCGGTCTGCAAGATCTCGCCAGCATGCTCGACGAAGACCTGCAGGTCGAGTGCGTGTTCCAGCAGAAGATCGCGTTTCCCGACAACCTGCAGGGGGTTGCGCGCGCTCAGCCGTTCGCGATCGACCTCGATGGCCAGACGCTGGCCTGGAGCGACGAAGATCGCGCGCTTCTCGAGGCCGATCCCTCGACGCGGCGGCTCACCGAGCCGATGAAAGGCGGTATCCACTGCCGCCCCGACGGTCCGGTCGAAGGCAACTGGATCAAGATTGGCTGGGCCTACAACGAAACCGCCAGCGATCCGCAGGTGGCGCCGCCCATCGACCCGCAGTTTCCCGACTCGGTGATCCGCGCCGCCAGCCGCCTGCAGCCCCGGCTCGCGGCCTACATCGGCCGATTGCCGCGCGCGATGCGCCATTACGGGGGCTTTTACACGCAGACGCGGGAAAACTGGCCGCTGATCGGCCCGATGGCGACGCCGGGGGCATTCGTCGCCGGTGCGCTTTCGGGGTTCGGATCGATGGGCGCCTGCGCGTCGGGGTCGCTGTGTGCAGCCTGGGTGGCTGGCCAGCCGGTTCCGGTATTCGCGGGTCCGCTCACGCCCGAGCGCCGCCACGACCGCGCGCTGATGGCGGAGTTGG
>JACMMK010000489.1 GCA_014379045.1 Burkholderiales bacterium | reverse complement strand
CGGAACACGGCCACGCCGATCACGCCGACATTGTCGGGCCGGCCGGTGCGTGCCGCGTACGAGTCGGGCAGCGCGGTGAAATAGAACGCAGCGATGCGTTCGAGATTCTTGCGCCAGCCACGGATCTCCCCGCGCTGCTGGGCACCGAACACATAGCCGGTCTGGTCCGCCGCCGCGGTTTCGCCGGAGACCGCATTGACGCCGTCTACCGACAGCACGGTGAGCAGGTCGCCGCCGGTGCGGTTGCGCATCACCACCGAGTATTCGTTGCCGGGAACTCCGACGACATACAGACGTCCCTGATGCCGGTAGACCGGCAGTTCGCGGTTCTGCGCGCGATCGAAAACCTGCACATCGAGCAGACGACCGCTCGCGCGGGCCGGCGTGGCAGTGAAGGTCGCGGCGCTCAGGGTCAGTGCGGCGGCGCTGAGTACCAGGGTGGCCAGGCGTACAGGGGTTCGCATCACTTCAGTCTCCTCGATCCGGTTGGGATGAAGACTGAAACGCAGCGCACGCGTGAACGGGGTCGATGCCCGTCGCGCCAACGCTCAATCGAGCGCGAGCGTTGCCCTGGGTTCGAACGAGAAGCCCTGCCGGGCGACGCCGTCGCGAAGGAACGCAAGCGCCAGCTCGGCGACGGCCGCATCGCCGCGCACACCCAGTTCGATATACGCGCGCTCGCCGATGCGCGGCAGGCTGAACAGCTTCGCGTGCGGAAACGCCGCGATGCACGCGTTCATCAGATCGATCAGCTGACTCTCGCCCGCGCCGAAGACGAGGATCGCCACGTCGATCTCAGGCACACGCGCGAGGTGCGGATACACCGTGTCGAGCACCCATTCCAGCATCGGCCACGCCATCTGCGGGAAGCCCGGGAAGAAATGCACGTTACGATACGTGAAGCCGGGTATCCGGTTGTACGGGTTCGGGATGATCGAACTGCCTGCCGGGTAGGTTCCCATCGCGAGCCGGTGCGGCGTCACTTCGCCGCCGAAGCGCGCGCGTATCTCGCGTTCGGCGTCCGGGTGCAGCGCGAGTTCGACGCCGCCTGCCGCTGCCGCGCACTGTCGGGTATGGTCGTCGGGGGTGGCCCCGATGCCACCGAACGAGAACACGATGTCGGAGCCGGACAGCGCGCGCGCGAGCGCGTCGGTGATCAGCGCAGGCTCGTCCTGCAGGTAGGTGGACCAGGAAAGCTCCAGTCCGCGTCGCGCCAGCGCCGCGACGACCGTGCCGAAATGCTTGTCCTGCCGTTTGCCGGTGAGGATCTCGTCACCAATGATGATGCTGCCGAACGCCATCGTTTGTCGCCTCGACTCGAATGCCTGGCCCGTGACTCGCCGCGCGGATCACGACATGATGTAGCTCTCGAGTTGCGCAATCATCAACTGCTGCTCGGAGATCGTCTCTTTCACCAGGTCGCCGATCGACAACACGCCGATCACGCGTTTGTCTTCCAGCACCGGCAGATGCCGACAGCGCTTCTGGGTCATCAGCGACATGCCTTGCTCGACGGTCGTCTCCGGGCCGACGCACACGACCCGCTCGGTCATGATCTCCGAGACCTGCAGCTCGCGCGACGATTTGCCGAGCAGGATCACTTTCCGGGCATAGTCGCGCTCGGAGAGGATGCCGACGAGCGTCTCGCCCTCGAGCACCACCAGCGCGCCGATGTCGCGCTCGGCCATCAGCTTCAACGCGTCGTAGACGCTCGCCGTCGGTGCTATCGAGACGGCACCTGGGGGCTTCTCGGCAAGCAGTTGCCTGGCTGTCTTCATGCGCTTCTCCCCGCTGGGTAGGCACGAACGGGGCGCCGCCGTGCGACGCGAGAGTATGAGCGTGCGCCCGATGGATGCCAACACCCCCCACTCTCGCCTGCCCGCGTCGCCGCCCGCGGCTACTCGGCGTCGCGCCCTGCCTCTGCCGGGCGCGCACGCGGAGGGATCCGCAGGCTCAGCACCATCGACGCGCCGAGCACGATGATGACGACCGCAAGCGACACGTAGACCGGAATCTTGTAGACATCGAGCAGCAGCATCTTGGCGCCGATGAACACCAGAATGAAGGCGAGCCCGTAGTTGAGCAGATGGAACTTGTCCTTCATGCCCGCGAGCAGGAAATACATCGCGCGCAGGCCGAGAATGGCGAAGATGTTCGACGTCAGCACGATGAACGGGTCGAGGGTGATCGCGAAGATTGCCGGGATCGAATCGACCGCGAACACCACGTCGATCACCGCGATCATGACCAGTACGACGAACATCGGCGTCGCGTACCGGGTACCGTCCTGCACCGTGAAGAATCTGTCCTGCGCGTATTCTTTCGCGATCTTCATCCGGCCGCGCAGGAACTTCAGCACCGGGTTGGCGTCGAGGTCCGGTTCGTCATCGGCGTGGGCCCACATCTTGTAGCCGGTATAGACCAGGAATGCACCGAACACGTACAGGATCCAGTCAAAGCGCTGGATCAGCCAGACCCCCACCAGGATCATGATCGCGCGCAGGACGATCGCGCCGACGATGCCGTAGATCAGCGCACGCCGTTGATACGCGGGTGGCGTCGCGAAGAACGTGAAGATCATCAGGAACACGAAGATGTTGTCGACCGCGAGCGATTTCTCGATCAGGTAGCCGGCGAGGAATTCGAGCGACTTCTCCCAGGCGACGCTGCGGCCGAAATCGGGCCCGAACTGCGCGACGTATTCGGGCGCGCTGTATTTCTCCTGGAGATAGAAGAACAGCAGCGCATTGAACACGAACGACAGCCCGATCCACAGCAGCGACCAGTTGAGCGCCTCTTTCATGCTCACCGTCTGCGACCCCTTGCGCTCGAGCAGCAACATGTCGACGGCGAGCGCGACGATCACGAACAGCGCGAACGCCGCCCACATCCACGGCTCGCCGACGTTGATCTCGAACGCTGCGGCTTGTTCCAGGTCCATTCTTTTTCAGGCTCCGTCTCGGTTTCATAAGCGCGGCCGTCACCCTCGCAAAGGATGCGGAGGTCGACCGCCCGTTGCGACGCACCGGAGTCGTTCAGCACTCGCCCCGGTACCTTTCGACGAGGAGAGGCCCGCTCCTTCCCGTCGGCGCCGCAAGCTTTGAACGACAGGATCCCGAAAGGTTCCATGCCCGCGCAAAAATTCCTGCGGGTCGCGCGGGTAACGCGTGGCCGCTCGATCTCCTTCGCGCGACCCGAGCGCCTTATAGCGCCGCGGGGTCGCGTCGGGCGATGGCGTCGGCGCGGGCGAGCAACTGCTCGGCCTGGCGAATACTGACGATGTCGAGCATCCTGCCATCGAGCGCCACGGCGCCACGCCCTGTGCTCGCCGCGGCCTGCATCGCCTCGAGGATGCGCCGGGCTGTCGTGACCTCCTCCGGGCGAGGGCTGAACACCTCGTTGACCGGACCGATCTGCGCCGGGTGGATGCACATCTTGCCCTCGAACCCGAGGCTCGCGGCGCGCCGGGCGCTGGCGAGCAGGCCCGCGCCGTCCTTGAAATCGGCGAACGGTCCGTCGACCGGACGCAACCCGTACGCCCGGCTCGCGACGACCAGTCGGCTATGGACCGCCTGCCAGGGATCGCCCCAGAAAAACGGACGCGCGCCGGCAGTGTCCGCATCGGGGTCGCGATCGGCGAGCACCCCGTAGTCGCCGCTGACCCCGCCGATCGAGGTCGTGCGCATCCGGGTCGAGGCGGCGAAGTCGCCGCTGCCGAAGGTGAGGCCTTCGAGGCGCGAGCCCGCCTGCGCGATCGCCTCGACATTGGCGATGCCGAGCGCGCTTTCGACCAGCGCGACGAGGCCGGCCGGATTCGTGCGCCCCGTCTCCATCTCGACCTGGCTCATCAGCACTTCGACCGCGTAGAGGTCCGCGGCGACGCCGATCTTGGGTACGATCAGCAGATCGAGGCGCGGGCAACGACCGACGATCTCGATCACGTCGCGGAACATGAAAGGGGTATCGAGGCCGTTCACCCGCACCTCGACGGTCTTGTCGCCCCAGTCGATGCCGTTAAGCGCATCGACGACGTTGGCCCGTGCCGTGACCTTGTCGTCGGGCGCGACCGCATCCTCGAGATCGAGATAGACGGCATCGGCCGCCGATCGCGCTGCCTTCTCGAACAGCTTCGGCTGCGCGCCCGGCACCGCGAGTTCGCTGCGAAACAGTCGCGCAGCACGCACGTGATGGTGGGTCAGGCTCATGCGGTACGAAGTCCAAAAACGCGAACGCGATTGTAAGCCAGGCTGCATGCGTGCCGGCCGCGACCGTCCCCGCCCTCAAGCCGAGCCGCAATTGCACGATATTGACGAGTATGAAGACTGCTCCACCTGACCCGATGCGTTGCGCCTGGCGCGCCGTGACTGCCTGCGCGCGCGCGG
>JACMMK010000052.1 GCA_014379045.1 Burkholderiales bacterium | reverse complement strand
TCGCACGTGCTGCTCGCGGCGAAAGCCGCCGGTGTGAAGCATGTGCTCGACGGCACCTATGCGAAGATCCGCGACCCCGACGGACTGCGCATTTGCTGCGAGGCGGTGCGCCGGCTCGGTTACCGCGGCAAGTCTTGCATCCATCCGAATCAGGTCGCGCTGGTGAACGAGGTGTTCACGCCAACCGAGACTGAGCTCGATTACTACCGGCGTGTACTCGCGGCATTCGATGAGGCGGTCGCACGCGGCTCCGCAGCGACAACGATCGACGGCGGCACGATGATCGACTATGCAATGGCTGAGACGGCACGGCGGGTGCTGGCCTGGGGCGACAGCGCGAAACGCGGAGGTCGGAATCTTGGCTGAAGAGAACACGTCCGCGGCCCTGCCGCTGTCCCGCATCACGGTGCTCGACTGCGGACAGGTGGTGGCCGGACCGACGATCGCAATGATCCTCGGCGACTTCGGGGCGGAGGTGATCAAGGTCGAGAATCCACGCGGCGGCGACCAGGGTCGCTACTTCGGCCGCAACAAGGGCGGCGTACCACTGGTCTGGAAGCAGCTGTCGCGGAACAAGAAAACAATCACGCTGTCGCTGAGCAAGCCAGAGGGCCAGGCGCTGTTCTGCACGCTGGTTAAAACGCTTCAGGCCGATGTGGTCATCGAGAGCTTCCGTGCGGGTACGTTTGAACAGTGGAATCTGGCAGAACCCCGTCTCCGCGAACTCAGCCCCGGCGTCGTGATCGTGCGCGTATCCGGCTTCGGCCAGACCGGCCCGTATCGAAACCGTCCCGGCTTCGGTACGCTGGCCGAGGCGATGAGCGGTTTCGCCCAGGTCACCGGTCAGGCCGACGGCCCGCCGACGCTCCCACCATTTCCGCTCGCCGACACCGTGGCCGCACTGTATTCGACGATCGGCGTGCTGCTCTCGCTATACCAGCGCGACGCGAAGAAAACAGGCCGCGGCCAGTCGATCGACACCAGCCTGGTCGAGACGCTGTACACGGTGCTGACCGGGCATGCGGTGTCCTGGGACCAGCTCGGCCTGCCGGGCAAACGCTCGGGTAACCGCACCACCGGTTCGGCGCCGCGCAATACCTACCGCACCCGCGACGACCGGTGGGTGGCGATCGCCGGCTCGACGCAGGCGATCACCGAGCGGCTGTTCCGCGAGATTGACCGGCCGGAACTGCTCGAGGATCCGCGCTTCGCGACCAACCAGGCGCGGTTGACCAACGTCGATGCGGTGGACGAAATCGTCGGTGGCTGGGTCGGCACCCTCACCCAGGCGGAATGCCTCGAACGCTTGCTGGCAGCCGAGGTAGCCGTCGCCCCGATCGCAGACTTCAAGGACCTCGCCGAAGACCCGCACATGATCGCGCGCGGCGCGCTCACCGAGATCCAGGATCCGGAGCTCGGCACGCTGCGCATGCCGACGGTGCAGCCGCGCCTGTCCGAGACCCCGGGGCGGATCGCGTTCGCAGGCCTGCCGATGGGCGTGCACAACCGGGAGATCTATGTCGAACGGCTCGGGTTGTCGGAGGCGGAGTTCGCCAGGCTGCAGGCGGAGGGGGTGGTCTGAGCGCGGTCACTGTTCCCCGCAGCCACGCTGCGCGCCGCAGCGTTCAGCGGCGTGTTCGATGCGCTTCAGCGATCAGCCCTTGGCCCTGACAGCTTCACGAGTTCCCTGATCCGCGCGGGAGCGTGGTGTCGCGCTGCGCAACGGTTGCGTCAGCGCGGCCCTACAGGGGGTTGCGGGGCGCGCGGTCGACGCATCGCGGCGCGCGTCTCTATGCAAAGGCAACGGCGCTGGTGGCGACGGCGCACTCGCGACTTCGGAGATGTTGCAGGTAGATGGCCATGTTCAGCCGCCGCTGCGTGCCGCGACGAACATCGCACGCACTTCGGCCGCGGTCGCGGTCTCGCGGCCCAACCGGCGCGAAAGTGCGGCCGCTCGCTGCACGAGTTTCACATTGCCCACCGCAGGCTGTCCCTCGCCCGGCACCACGTCTTCCAGTCCGGTACGCAGGTGTCCGCCCATGCCGAGCGCCAGCGTGGCGGCATCGGCGGCGAAGGCACCTCCCTTTGCGCACCACCAGAACGCACGCGCCGGCGCCAGCGCGGCGAACGAACGTAGCCGCGCTTCAGTGTCCTCGCGCGTGGCCGGCTCGCCGAGGATGAAGCCCAGGCACAGCGGCGCGGGGAACACGCCAGCACGATGCAGCCCGGCCGCCGATTCGAGCATCGCCACCGACGAAGCATCCACGCTCGGAATTACCTGATGCTGCTTCATCGCGGCGGCCATCTGGTGCACCTCGTCGGGCTGGGTCGCTACATTGCGCATCGGCAGCGAAGCCATCTCGGGTTCGAGCACCAGCGGCCGCAGCGCCTCGTCGACGGTGAAACCTTTCGCGCCGATCGACAGCTGGATCACCACGTCGGTGACGTCGCGGATCCGTTGGATGATCTCGCGGTACACCTCGGGGTCCTGGGTGGAACGGCCATCCGGTCCACGCGCATGCAGGTGCGCAACCGACGCACCGGCCTCGACGCAGGCGGCGACCTCGGCGGCGATCTCGCGCGGGGAGAGTGGGATCGACGGGTGGTCGGCCTTCATGTAGCGCGACCCGGTCGGCGCAACCATCAGGACCGTCTTCGTGGTGTTCGTTCCGTTCTCCATCGTCGCCATGTTCACGCTCGCCTCGATGCTCGTGGGGTAGATACGTTACTGTAAGATCGAACGCTCGGGCAAAGACCCGAGTCGGGAGGAGACACCGATGAAGCGCACACTGCCCATACTCGGCTTGTTCGTTGCAGGCATCGCCGCGGTTGGCACGCAATCCGCGGTGCAGGCGCAGCAGGCGTGGCCGGCACGACCGATCCGCATCGTGGTGCCGTTCGCCCCCGGCGGTTCCACCGACATCGTCGCGCGTGCGCTGGGTGCACGGGCTTCGGAAGGGTTGGGCCAGACGGTGGTGATCGAGAACCGCGCAGGTGCCGGCGGCAATATCGGCGCGGAGGTCGCGGCGCGTGCGGCGCCGGATGGCTATACGCTGTTCATGGGCCATGTCGGCACGCTGGCGATCAACCCGGCGCTCTATCGCAAACTCCCCTACGACCCGATCCGCGACTTCTCGCCGATCACGCTGGCAATTGCGAGTCCGTTGATGCTGGTGGTGCATCCGTCGCTGCCGGCGAAGTCATTGAAGGACGTGCTCGCACTCGCGCGCAAACGTCCCGGACAGCTCACTTATGCCTCGGCCGGCAGCGGCAGCGCCTCGCACCTGGGCGGCGCGCTGTTGGAGAGCATCGGCAAGGTCGACGTGCTGCACGTGCCCTACAAGGGCACCGGCCCGGCGACGATGGCCGTCGTCGGCGGCGAAGTGACGATGATGTTCAGCGGCCAGGGCACCTCGTGGCCGCTGGTCAATGCCGGCAAGCTGCATGCGATCGCCCACACCGGCGCGAAGTCGATCCCGAATGCGCCGAAGCTGGCCGCGATGAACGATGCCCTGCCCGGCTATGAAGTGATCAACTGGCATGGCGTGCTGGCCCCTGCGGGCACGTCGGCCGAGATCATCCGTCGGCTGCATGCCGAGTTCGTGAAAGCGCTCGGCGCGAACGAGGTGCGCGCGCGGTTCACCGAGGACGGCTTCCAGGTGGTCGGCAACACGCCGGACGAGTTCGCCCGGTTCATCGCAGCCGAGAAGGACAAGTGGGCGAAGGTGATCGCCGGCGCGAAGATCCCGCAGGAGTGAGCAGCGCCGCATGATCACCGACGCACAGGAGCGCGCCGAACCGTGGGCATGACCGCGGTCGAGAAGGTGCTGGCGCGGGCAAGCGGTGCCGACACCGTGGCCCCTTGGGATGTCGTCTATCCGCAGCCGGCGTTGGTGTTCGTGCATGACGGGCATGTCGAAGGCGCGCGCCGCGAACTCGATGCGTTGGGGATCGACCGGCTGAAGCACCCGGAGCGGGTAGTGTTCGTCACCGACCATGAGGTGCTCTATTTGAGCGCGCGTGCCGCTGCGCGCGGCGCGGCGATTCGCAAAGCCGCGCGCGACTGGAACGTCGGGCGTTTCTTCGATGTCGGCCAGGGTGGGCATGGGCACATCTTCCCGATGGAAACCGGCCTGGTGTCGCCCGGCATGTTCGTGTTCGCGAGCGACATGCATTGTTCCAACTTCGGTGCGATCGGTGCGGTGCCGGTGCGCGCCGGTCCCGAGGTGGTCAGCGTGCTCGCGATGGGCACGTTGTGGACGACGGTGCCGCCATCGATCAAGGTCACGCTGACCGGACGGCTGCAGCCCGGCGTGTCCTGCCGCGATGCGGGCTTCCGACTGACCCATGCACTGCTGCACGGGCCGGGCGCGATCGACATCGACTATCGCTACCTCGAACTCGCCGGTGACGGCCTCGATGCGCTCGACGTGCACGAGCGGGTTGCGCTCTGCAATTCGCCGACCGAAGCCGGCGTCGCGGGCGTGTTCGTGCCGCCATCGCAACGGGTGCTCGAATGGTGCCGCGCACGTGCATCCGCACCCTTCGAACCGGTGTACAGCGATCGCGATGCGACCTATGAAGCGCAGTTCAGCTTCGACCTTTCG
>JACMMK010000488.1 GCA_014379045.1 Burkholderiales bacterium | reverse complement strand
CGATGTGGATCGATTCGAGCAGCGTGCGCACCGGCGCGGGCAGCGCGATCGTTTCCAACCGGTCGAGCGCGAGCCACTGGCGTCCGGGCTCGGCCACGCAGACCAGGCTTACGCCCGCAAGCGCGCGCTCGACGTCGGCGCCGCGATAGCTGGCATCCGGGGTGGCGGCGCGCGTTTCAGGCACCGCGAGATCGATCAGCAGTGGCTCGATGGTCAGCCTGAAGTGGGTGAACGCATGCTCGATGGGTGGCAGATGATGGATCGCGCCGCGGGTCGCACGCAAGTGCGCTTCGCTCGCCGCGTCGAACGATTGCGGCAGGCTCCACAGCCCGCCCCAGATACCGCTGGGCGGGCGCCTTTCGAGCCATACGCGACCGTCGCCATCGAGCAGCACCCACACCGTGGCGGCACGATGCGGCATCGGCTTGCGCGGACGTGCACCGGGAATAGCGTCGACGCGCCCGTCGCGGTACGCGACACAATCCGCGGCAACCGGGCACGCCACGCAGCGCGGCCGCGTGCGCGTGCAAAGCCCTGCGCCCAGGTCCATCAGCGCCTGCGTGTAGGTCTCGATGTCGCGCTCGGGCAGACGCGCCTCGGCGGCGTGCCAGAGTGCACGCTCGACACTACCCGTGCCCGCCCAGCCGTCGATGCCGGCGTGGCGTGCGAGTACGCGCTTCACATTGCCATCGAGAATCGCGTGACGTTGCCCGAACGCGAACGCACAGATCGCCGCGGCAGTCGAGCGGCCGATGCCCGGCAGTGCGAGCACGTCGTCGAAGGCTTCCGGAAACGCCCCGCCGTGGCACTCCATCAACTGCACGGCCGCGCGCTGCAGGTTGCGCGCGCGCGAGTAGTACCCGAGGCCGCTCCACGACGTAAGCACATCGTCGACCGGTGCCTGCGCGAGCTGCGCGATCGATGCGAAGCGCTCGACGAAGCGCAGGTAGTAAGGAATCACCGTCGCGACCTGCGTCTGCTGCAGCATGATCTCGGAGAGCCATATGCGATAGGGGTCGCGCGTGCGCTGCCAGGGCAGATCGTGGCGCCCATTCGCGCGCTGCCAGTCGATCATCCGGTGTGCGAAAGCGGCGCTGTCGCACGGGCGAGCCTCGGTGCTCACCGCCCGAAAATTCCCTTGAGCAGATCGATCGGCGCGGGTCTGCCGTCGCCCTTGCTACCCGGTGCGCTGCCCCCGGTCTTGCCGTCGGCCGGTGCGCCGCCGCCCGGGTTGACTCCGGGCAGCCGGTCACGCAACAGGTCGGTCGCGCGCCGCTGCAGTTCCTGCCGCGCCGTATCGACCAGTGTCGACTGCAGATCGAAATCGTACTGCAGTTGCGCGAACGGTCCGCTGATGCGCACCGGCACCGTCACCCCGCGCAGAGCCGAGGCCTCGCGCCCGCCCTGCCCGCCCAGCGAACCGACGATGGTCGGGCGCAACAGATAGTCGACGGTGCCCGCGCCGATGTCGAGCGAGCCCGCGCCGCCCGCGCGCAACAGCGGCGACTTCAGCGACAGATCGCTGTTGCGCGCGACCCCGCCGCGGATCGCAAAACTCGCCTTCAACTCGGAGAAATCGGTTTTCTCGGTGGCCGCCGACGGCTGCACCTGGCGACCCCGTGCCTGCTCGAGGCGGGTACGTGCCTCGCGCAACACGCCCGCGATGTTCACGCCGCGCAGGGACCCGTCGGCGAGGCTGATCGACGCCGACCCGTCGAGCGCGCGCTTGAACGCGTCGACCGACGTTCCCTGCGTCGTGATGTCGAGGCGCACATCGCCGCGACCTTCGATCAGGTCGAGATTCGCCGCATCCGCGAGCAGCGGTCCGACCTGCACCGCGCGCAACTGCTGGCGCAGCGCGACCCGCGGCGGCTTCGCGTCGATCAGGCTCAGCGCGCCGTCGAGTCGACCCGAATACAGCGACGCCGCAATCGGCGCCAGGTCGAGCCGACCGGCCGAGACCTTCACTTCCACACGTACGTTGTTGGCACGCACGCCGATCGCCTTCAACGCGCCGACGCGCAACACGCCGCCGAGTTCGAGGCCGTCTAGGAAATCGAAGTCGAGCGGCGCCTCGGCCTTGACGCCACCCTTCGCCGTTGCGCCACCCCCGGCACTGGTCGCGGTGTTCGACTGAAGGTAGCGATCGAGATCGAACTGGTCGGCCTCGACATCGAACACGATCGGTCCGGTCGCACCGCTGCGGGTGAAGCGCGCGCGCAGCGCGGTCTCGTTCACCCGCCCATCGATGCTGGCGGAGCTCGTGGGTTGCCTGCCCGCTGAGCCCTCGTACGCAGCGCTGCCGTTGAGCGCGACCGTGACATCGCGCACCGGCGCATCCAGCCCGAACAGCGTCGCCTTCAGCGCAAGCTTCGTCAACTCGTACCGGCCCGCAGCGAGGTCGGCCGAGAACTGCGCACGCGCCTGCCCCTGCACCGTCTTGCCGCCGAGCTTGCCTTCCATGTCGGCCTTGATCTCGCGCGCGTCGATTCGTCGCGGCAGCGCGCTCGAATCGGAAAGCAGTCCCTCGAGCGGCGCACCGATGCGCACGTTGAGCGTGTCGGTGGCCGACTTGCGGTCGATGACCACGCCCAGATTGGCACCGCCGAACGCGCCGTCCTTCACCGTCAATGCGGGGAGCGTCGCTTCGATGATCGTCGTGGAGCGGGCGTCGCCGAGGCGCGCGCTCAGTTTCAGCCGGTTGACCTGCAGCGCTTTCGGTGCCGCGAGCAGTTCCGGCAGTTCGAGCTTCAGATCGAGCGGCACACCCCCGTAGTTTCCGACCGCGCCGCCCGCGAGCGCGCTCGCACCGAAGCGCGCAGCTTCGATGTCCACCAGCAATCGGCCCTTCGCCTCGATCCGCAGGTCGAACGCCGGCGCGGACGACTTCACCGTCGCGGACACCGCAAACGGGTCGGCGCTGTTCCCGCCCAGGCGCCCGGACGTCAACTCGAGCGCCGACACCTCGAGGCCGGTGCCCGCGCGCTCGTCGCGAACGGCGAGTTGCCCGTTCTCGATCACGATCCTCGAGATGTCCAGCCGAACCGGCTGCGCAGGGGCTGACGTCGCTGCTCCTGGCGGCGCCGGCACCTTGCCCGCCGCTCGATCCGAGTCGAGCAGGTCGTCGAAATTGCGTGAGCCGTCGCGTCTGGTGATCAGCGTGATGCGCAGTCCCGTGGCCGACAGCTCCTTCACCTCGACCCGACGCTGCTGCAGCGGCCAGAGCGCGAGCGCGAAACGCAGACGCTCCGCCACGGCGAACTCGGTGGCCGACCCGCTCGAGCCGGCGCGCTCGGACAGGCTGGCCCGACCCACCTCGGCGCGGATCGTCGGCAACCACGACACACGGATGTCACCGTCGAGCACGAGCGTGCGCTGGTAGCGCTCACGCACCTGTTCCATCAACCACGGCTTGTAGGCATTGGCATCGAAGGTCGCAGCGATCCATACGCCCGCGGCGACCATCAAGGCGAGCACCGATCCGACGACGATCGACGCAATGCGCAGCCACCGCCTGAACTCGATGCGCCGCGTGGGGGAAACCGTGATGCGTCGTGTCTCGGCCAAGGGGTGGGGCAACCGCAAGGGTTGGCTGGGTCGTTGCAACGGATTCTAACCGGGGCGGTACCAGGAACCGGCGTGGTGCCGCCGCGCGCTACCATCGCCTGCCTGGAAGCACGCCCGGCAAACCGGGTCAGCCACGATGAACGATCCGAGTCACGATCCGATTCACGATCGGACCCACCTGCCGATCCGCTCCGCGTACGACAGCGTCGCGCCGTATCTCACACGCGACGGCTCGGTGATCCGTGAACTGATGCATCCCGACGTGCATGGCAATGCCCGGCAGAGCCTCGCCGAGGCGACGGTTGCGCCGGGAGCGCGCACGCTGCTGCACCGGCATCAGCGTACCGAGGAGATCTATCACTTCACCGCCGGGCACGGCGTGATGACGCTGGGCAGCAGCGTGTTCGAGGTGGCGGCCGGCGATACCGTCTGCATCGCCCCCGGCAGCGCGCATCGTCTGGAGAACACCGGTGATGCCGACCTTCGCCTGCTCTGCGCGTGTTCGCCCGCGTATTCGCACGACGACACCGAACTGCTGTAGACGCGACTGCCGTGCGCCTCGTCCGCGCGCGCGTAGCGTCAGCGCGGCGCGCGAATCCGGGTAGTCCGATGTCATCGCCGATTAACGGCGGTCGGGTCTAATGGCTTGCGGATCTTTTCGCATGCCTGCACCCCTCGGAGGAACATCATGATCAAGACGTCGTTGAACACGGCCCTGCTCGCCACCACGCTGCTGGCGGCGGTATCTGCCAATGCCGTGACCATCGTTTCATGGGATCTGGCCGGGGAACCCGGCAACCAGGTGTCCACGTCGCCGACCGCCGTCGCCCCCGGCATCACCGGGCTCGATCTGACGCGCGGCGCGGGGCTGACGCCATCCGCTGCAGGCAATTCGATCAGCGCCAGCGGCTGGACCGCGCAGGCGACGGATTATTTCAGCCTCGGTTTCACCGCGGCGCCGGGCGTCAGTGTGAACCTCGAGAGTCTGTTCATCGGCACGCGCTCTTCGGCGACCGGACCCGGCTCGCTCGGCCTCTTCTACAGCGTCGATTCGTTCGCCTCGCCGCTGTTCACGTTCAATCAGGCTCCGGGGACGAACTTCGTGAACACGGTAGTCGATCTGACGGCGCTGCCCGACGTCACCGGCGCGGTCGAGTTCAGGGTGTCCGCGCTCGGCACCACCGCGGCCAACGGAAGCCCCACGGGCACCGGCGGCACCACGCGGCTCACCGCCTACTTCGTCGGCGGCAACTTCGACCGCGACCTGCAGTTCACAGGCACGGTGAATACCGCGACGACGGTGATCCCGCTGCCTGCGGCTGGCTGGATGCTGTTGTCGGGCCTGGCTGCGCTCGGCTTCACCAGCCGCCGCAAGCCGTAGCCTCAGCGGCTGAAGCATCGAGCCACTCACGAAGGCGCCGGGTCATCACGATCCGGCGTATTCGTGCCGGGGGCCGGTGGAGCGGGCGATGGGAATCGAACCCACGTCTAGAGCTTGGGAAGCTTTCGTTCTACCATTGAACTACGCCCGCACGGCTTCGATCCACCCGGTCGATTATATGCGTTCCGCATAGGCGCGCAGCGAGCGATAAGATGCGGGGATGGAAACCGCACGCTCCCCCCGAGTCCAGCAGCCGTCCGACACCGTCGTCGCCGCCCCGCTGCATCTGACTGTCAACGGCGAGACCCGCAAGTTCGATCGTCCGCTCAGCTGCGCGGCGTTGGTCGAGGCACTCGCGCTCGGTGCGCGGCGCGTCGCCGTCGAGCGCAACGGCGAGATCGTGCCCCGCAGTCGTCTCGCCGAGACGCTGCTTGCCGACGGCGATGTGCTGGAGATCGTCGTCGCCGTCGGCGGCGGCTGAGCGCGCGCGTCGCGCCCAACGCCTCGACGTCATCCGCCCACCTGGAGTTGCACGATGCCCCTCCCCTCAGCCCTGCCCGACTTTCGCATCGGCGCGCGCACCTACCGCTCGCGCCTGCTCGTCGGCACCGGCAAGTACAGCGATTTCGACCAGACGCGGCGCGCGCTCGATGCGAGCGGCGCCGAGATCGTCACCGTCGCGATCCGTCGCACCAACATCGGACAGAACGCCGGTGAGCCGAACCTGCTCGATGTCCTGCCGCCCGAGCGCTACACGATATTGCCCAACAGCGCAGGCTGCTACAGTGCCGACGACGCGGTGCGCACGCTGCGGCTCGCGCGCGAACTTCTCGATGGGCATACGCTGTGCAAGCTCGAGGTTCTGGGCGACCCGCACACGCTGTATCCGAACATGGCGGAGACGCTGCGCGCGGCGGAGACCCTGGTGCGCGACGGCTTCGAAGTGATGGTCTACTGCAGCGACGACCCGATCATGGCGAAACAGCTCGAAGCGATCGGCTGTGTCGCGGTGATGCCGCTGGCGAGTCTGATCGGTTCGGGCATGGGGATCCTGAACCCGTGGAACCTGCAGATCATCATCTCCAATGCGACGGTGCCGGTGATCGTCGATGCCGGCGTCGGCACGGCTTCGGATGCGGCGATCGCGATGGAGCTCGGCTGTGATGGCGTGCTGATGAACACCGCGATCGCGGCGGCGCGCGACCCGGTGCTGATGGCCTCGGCGATGAAAAAAGCCGTCGAGGCCGGACGCGAGGCCTTCGTCGCCGGACGCATGCCGAAGAAGCTCTACAGTGCCGAACCGAGTAGTCCCGGCGTCGGCTTGATCGCGCCCGCGGGCAAGGCGGCTTGATCGCCGGCTCGAGCAACCCACCGGCCTTGCTGGACCGGCGGATCCGCAGTTATGTGTTGCGCCAGGGCCGCATCACGCGGGCCCAGCAGCGCGCCTACGACGCGTTGCTGCCCCGCTACGGCATCCCCTACGCACAGGGTCCGCTCGATATGCAGCAGGCGTTCGGACGGGTTGCGCCGGTGGTCATCGAGATCGGATTCGGCATGGGCGAGGGCACCGCGCAGATCGCGCAGGCGAATCCTCACCTCGATTATCTCGGGATCGAAGTGCACAACCCCGGCGTCGGCAGTTTGCTCGACCGCATCGAACGCAACGCGCTCGGCAACGTACGCGTCGTGCAACACGACGCGGTCGAGGTGATGCGCGACATGATCGATGCCGCGAGCCTGGCCGGGGTGCACGTGTTCTTTCCCGACCCCTGGCACAAGACGCGGCATCACAAGCGGCGCCTGCTGCAGGCACCGTTCGTCTCGCTGCTCGCCTCGCGTCTGGCGCCCGGCGGCTATCTGCACGTCGCCACCGACTGGGAAGAGTATGCACAGCAGATACTGTCTGTGCTCAGCGCCGAAACGCGGCTCGCCAACAGCGCCAAGACGTACGCGCCGCGCCCCGACTATCGTCCGCTGACCCGCTTCGAACAACGCGGCGTGCGGCTGGGGCACGCCGTGTTCGACCTCGTGTTCGTGCGCAACGCCTCGCAGTAGCCCGCGAGGCCAGACGCGTTCGAGTGAAGGAGCGCGCCCGAGCCCGCTCTCGTACCTAGGACCGGCGCACGCAGCGCCGGTGCCGTCGGCCGGGCTACTGAATCGGCGAGAACGCCGACGGCATGACGATCTTGTTCTCCTGCGCGACGTATGCGACGCCCTCGCGGCCGTCTTTCTTGGCCTTCGCGCTGGGCGGCCAGTTGCCGCTGCCCTGCGCCTTGCCGCGCATCTCCATCCGTTCGTTCATCGATGCATACGGCCAGATATGGATGAACTTGTTGAGCCGGCCGAGATCGGAGTACCACATGGCAAGGCAGGGCGACATCTTGATCCGCTCCGGAATCGCGTGCTCCCAGTTGTCCATCAGCAACGGCAGCTTGCCCCCGGGGTAAGTATAGGTGCGCATCTCGAAGATCGGACCGAACTTGCCTGGCTTCAACGGCGGCGAGAACGCGAACGGCATGTAGATTTCCGACTGCATCGCGAGCGTGAACTCCTTGATGTCCGGCGGCCAGCTCTTGTCGGCAACTGCGGCGGCGCGAACCTTCGTGCGTTCTTCCATGCTTTCGTAAGGCCAGATGTGGATGATCTGGTTCAGCGCACCGATCTCGGTATGGAAGAACGCTGCGAGCTCGGAAAACTTCTTGCGCTTCTCGTACGCTTCGCCGAAACGCTTCTCGACTTCGGCCTGCGAGCCGGGCTTCAGATCGTAAGTGCGGATTTCGTAGATCATCGATTCCTCCGGGGTAAACCTGCCGACGCTGGCCGGCACAAGTCTACCTAGGTCAGCGCGGTACCGCTGGCCCCCGGCTGAGGGATCGCGCATTCTCTTCCCGTCCCTTCTGCACGTTCTTCCCGAGCCCATGCCCAACCGACTTCGTCGCCTGTTCGTACTGGGCCTGTTCGTCCCGGCGCTCGGCGGCGCGCGCGAACCGGCGTCGGCGTACGGGCGCATTACCGCCAGCCCCGACGGCATCGGCAAGACCTACATGGGACGCGAGATTGCGCGTGTCATGGGCTGGCAGGGCGCGAGCTGGCTCGAACGCGCGGAGCGCGAAGACGAGGAGCGCCCAGACCGGTTGCTCGCCGGGCTGGAGCTGCGTCCCGGGATGGTTGTCGCAGACATCGGCGCGGGTACCGGCTACTACACGCGACGCATCGCCACGCTCGTCGGCGACAGCGGGCGGGTGCAGGCGGTCGATGCGCAGCCGCAGATGATCGCGCTGTTGAGCGAGTCGATCGCGAAGGCGGGGCTGCGCAACGTCACGACGGTGCAGGCGAGCAGCACCGACAGCCGGCTGGCGCCGGCGTCGATCGACCTCGCGCTGATGGTCGACGTCTATCACGAGTTCGAGTTTCCGGAAGAGATGATGACCAGCATCGTGCGCGCGCTGAAACCCGGCGGTCGACTCGTGTTCGTCGAATACCGCGCCGAGGATCCGCGCGTGCCGATCAAGCGGCTGCACAAGATGAGCGAAGCCCAGGTGCGTGCCGAGGCAGCGCGGCATCCGCTGATCTGGGAGCGCTCGATTCCGGGGTTGCCCTGGCAGCATGCGATCGTGTTCAGGCGGCGATAGCGATCCGGTGTGCTGACGAGTCGCTCGGCTGGGTCGGCACTCGAATGGCGGGACAATGATTCCGTCGGTCGGCTAGAGTTACTGGACGGTACCTCAGGCGCGCTCGAGCACCGAAGGTCACCCGCTGATCCCCGTCCGAACCGGAGCCATCACATGTTCGAATACTTTCCCAACAACTACACCTGGAGCCTTGCCGTGATGTCCGCGATCAACCGCGGCGGACAGATCTCCGAGATCGACGAAGCGTGCCGGCCGCTGAAGGACGTGGCCGGCATCAAGGCGCTCGGCGGCGACCAGACCCAGCAGCGCGCGTGGTTCGAGAGCTGGATGAAGGTGGCCGAACGCGTACGCCGTCTCGGCGAAGCGGACGAGGCAGTCGGACACACGCTGTCGGCGGGTCGCAAATACCTGCGCTCAGGCCTCTACTTCCTGCTCGCCGAGCGCATGCCCAGCCACCAGGATCCGCGCCGGGTCGAGGCGTTCAAGCGCGGCATCGCCACCTTCCGGCGCGGGCTGGAGTGCCGCAAGGAGCCGGTCGAGTATGTCCAGGTGCCGTTCGGCGAGCACCGCTTGAAGGCGCTGTTCTCGAAGGCGCCGGGTAGCGGACCGATGCCGTGCATGGTGCACTTCGATGGCCTCGATGTGACCAAGGAGATCATCTATGCCGCGATCGCCGACGAGTTCCGCCGGCGCGGGGTGTCGATGCTGATCGTCGATCACCCGGGCGCGGGCGAAGCGTTGCGCCTGCAGGGTCTGGCCAGCGGTCCGGACACCGAGAAGCCGGCCGCCGCGTGCGTCGACTATCTCGAGACGCGCGCCGATGTCGACGCTTCACGCATCGGCATGATGGCGATCTCGCTCGGCGGCTATTACGCGCCGCGAGCGGTGGCATTCGAGAAGCGCTTCAAGTGCGCGGTGGCGTGGGGTGCGATCTTCGACTATGGCAAGACGGTCGCCGATCGAATCGGCGGACGCGGCGAGCCGTCGGTGCCCGGCTATGCCGAGCATGCGAACTGGGTGTTCGGCCGCGACACGATCGAGGAGACGTTGAAGGTCGTGCAGCAGATGACGCTCGAAGGCATCGCCGACAGGATCACTTGCCCGCTGCTGGTCGTGCACGGCGAAAACGACCGGCAGGTGCCGCTATGGCATGCGCAGCGCACCTACGATGCAGCGATCAACAGTCCCGGCCGTGAGCTGAAGATCTTCCGTCTCGCCGACGGTGCAGCCGAACACTGCGGCGCCGACAACACGCCGCTGATCGTGGACTGGATGACCGACTGGGCCGCCGAAAAACTGGGTGGCCATCCCGAAGGCGTCTGAGCGCGAACCGGGGTGCTGCGGGTACGTGGTCATTGCACCGAGCGCTACTCTGGCTGGAGCCCTGCCTTCTTCGCGATCGCGATGTTCTGCGCGAGGTCGCGCTTGACGAACTCGGCGAACTCCTCAGGCGTGCTCGCCACCGCCTCGACGCCGAGTTGGGCGAACACCGCCTGTACATCCGGATGCACTACTGCCTTCGCGATCTCGGATTGCAGGCGGCGCGCGATCTCGATCGGCGTCCCCGCAGGCAACCAGGTGGCATGCCATCCAGTGAAGTCGATGGGCCCGAGCCCGACCTCCTGGAACGTCGGCACCGCGGGCAGCACCGGCGAGCGGCGTGCGCCCGAGACCGCCAGCGCCCGCAGCTTGCCCGACTGGATGTACGGCAACGCCTGGGTCACGCTCGGGAACATCACCTCGATGTGTCCGCCGAGAACATCGGTCAGCGCCGGGCCGCCGCCCTTGTAGGTGATCGCGACGAGATCGACGCCGGCGCCGATCTTGAACAGCTCCGCCGCGATATGCGTGGCGTTGCCGATGCCGGCCGAGGCATAGTTGAGCGAGCCCTTGCGCGCCTTCGCGAACGCGATGAACTCCTTCACCGAACGCACCGGCAGCGCCGGGTGCACGACCAGTACCTGCCCGAACGCGCGCGCCACCTGCGACACCGGCAGGAAATCGGCGATCGGATCGTAGGGCAGCTTCCTGAGATAGACTGCGTTTGACGTATGCGAACCGGTGGTGAACAACAGCGTGTAGCCGTCGCGCGGGGCGCGGGCGACGATCTCGCTGCCGATGGTGCCGCTGGCGCCGGGGCGCGAGTCGAACACCATCGGCTGACCGACGCCGGCCGCCACCTTGTCCATCACCGGCCGGGCGACGGCATCGATCGGACCGCCACCGGCAAAAGGCACGATCACGCGCACCGGCTTCATCGGCCACGCTTGGGCGTACAGGGTGCCAGAGACGGTGCACAGGGCAATCGAGACCACCGAGACGGCCGCGTTCGAACCGGCCGACAACAAAGCTTTCATCCGTTGTTTCTCCATCCGGCGCCCGCATCGGACGTGCATGCAGACGAGGTGACTTGAAGTGGATCCCATTTTCCCGCGCTTCTCTGACGCTGAATATGCCCGACGCGAAGCGGTCGTGCGCAGGGAACTCGCCGCGTCCGGACTGGACGCAGTGATCGCGGTCGGCGACGCCGGCTCGCGCGGCGCGAACCAGGCCAATGTCGCCTGGCTCACCAACTGGTGGGACCCGTACCCCGCCTATGTCGTGATGAAGCCCAGCGCAGCTCCGGTGCTGCTGGTGAGCAACCAGCTCTATCTGCACACGGCCCAGCGCGCAGCAAGGCCGATCGAGCTCCGCGTGCAGGGTCTTGCCCCCGGCGACGTGCTCGCCGACTGTCTGGCCGACATGGGCGTGACCCGTGGCCGCGTCGGCGTTGCCGCCGTGCGCAACGTCGGCCGTGCGTCGATGCCGTCGCATCACTTCGATGTGCTGCGCGCAAGGCTGCCCGATGTCAACTTCGTCGATGCCACCGATGTGTTCGCTAAGGCTCGGTTGATCAAGAGTCCGGAAGAGATCACCTGGTTCGAGCGCGGCGCCGCGCTGACCGACCAGGCGATGGAGGCGATCGAGCGCGAGACGCGCGTCGGGATGCCGGAGTACCAGCTGTCGGCGATCCTGCACGAAGCAGTGCTGCCGGCCGGGGGCACGTTACGGCTGCAGTTCGTCGGTGCTACCCCGATGCGCGACCCTGACCTGATCTTTCCGTGGCAGTACCCGTCGATGCGGCCGCTGGCCAACGGCGATGTGCTGCTGACCGAGATCAGCGCGGGCTGGTGGGGCTGTTCGGGACAGATACAGCGGCCCTATGCGATCGGCTGTGCGCCTACCGACGAGTACCTGCGGCTGTTCGATCTCGCGCAGCGCGCCTACGATGGGATCATCGACGTGCTGCGCCCGGGCGCCACCGATGCGGACGTACGCGCCGCCGCGCAGTTCCTCGATGACGAACAGTGCCGCACCTTCGATGTGCTGCTGCATGGCTGGGGTCTGCAGATCGAAGACCCACGCGTCGACCTGCCTACCGCGGTGATCCGGCGCGAATTGAAGCCGGTCACCTTCGCCGAAGGCATGTTGCTGGTGGTGCAGCCGCATGTCGTGTCCGAGGACGGGCGGCGCGCAGTGCAGGCCGGCAACCTGGTCGTCATCGACGCCGACGGCGCGCGGCCGCTGCAGAAACATCCGATGAACTTTCTCACGCTCGGCTGAGTGTCGTGGCGTCCCGCCTCCGACGCTACCCGGCCGCGGCGCAGCTGTACGCCTGACGAGCGACGACTCGAAAACGGAGTTGACATGGAGAAGCCCTCGATACTGTTCGTCAATACGAACTACGCGCCCGCCCTGGCAACGCTCGAGGCGTACTACACGGTGTTCAACTATCGTGACACCTCCGACCGCGACGCGCTGCTGAAGCAGGCAGCACCGACGGTGCAGGCGATCTTCACCAACGAAGGCAGCTGGGTGCCGTCGTTGATGGAAGCGCTGCCGCTGCTGAAGCTGATCGTGCTGGTATCGAACGGCTACGAGAGCATCGACGTCGCGCGCGCGCAGCAGCGCGGCATCCGGATCACCAATACGCCGGACGAGACCACAGGCGAAGTGGCCGACCTCGCTTTCGCGCTGATGCTCGCCGCAGCGCGGCGGATGACCTGGGCCGAACGCTATGTACGATCGGGCGAGTGGAAGCGGGCAGGCCGTGTGCCGCTGACCCGGCGCGTACACGGCAAGAAGGTCGGCATCGTCGGGCTCGGTTCGATCGGACGCGCGGTGGCGCGGCGCGCAGAGGGTTTCGATATGGACGTGTGCTATCACGGCCCTTCGCGCAAGGATGGGGTGTCGCCCCGCTACTACGCAGACCTCGAGCAGATGGCGGCCGATGTCGACTTTCTCGCCGTCACCTGCATCGGCGGCCCGACCACGCATGGCATCGTGGACGCGAAGGTGCTGAGCGCGCTGGGCTCGGAAGGGATCGTCGTCAACATAGCGCGCGGCAGCTGCATCGTCGAGGCCGACCTGATCGCGGCACTGCGCGCCGGCACGCTCGGTGGTGCGGGCATCGATGTGTATGCGCAGGAGCCTGCCGACCCTGCGCCTTTCGAAGGGCTAGACAACATCGTGCTCACGCCGCATTACGGCAGCGGCACCGAGGACACGCGACGCGCAATGAACGAGACCGGGTTCAGGAATCTCGAGGCGTTCTTTGCGGGCCGGCCGCTGGTGACACCGATCAGGGAGACGCCCGGCTGATCGCCGTGTGCGCGTTCAAGTGCATCATTCGGGCTCGATGCCGACGGCCTTCACCAGCTTCGCGTACTTCTGGATCTCGGCCCGCAGGTAGGTCCTGAACTCCTCTGGCGTGTCGGTGACGAACGGCACGATGCCGAGCACGTGCAGTCGCTCCTTCACTTCGGTTAATGTGAGCGCTCGCGTGATTTCGACATTCAGCGTATCGACGATCGGTTTCGGCGTACCGGCCGGGGCGATGTATGCGTACCAGTTGTCGATCGCGAATCCCGGAAGGCCGGACTCGGAGATCGTAGGCAGGTCGGCGAACTGCTCTGAGCGCGTGGCCGAGGTGTTGGCGATGGTGCGCACCTTGCCCGATTTCATGTGCGGGGCGGCGGTCGACACGGTGGCGAAGATGAGCTGAAGATTGCCGCCGACCAGATCTGTCATTGCGGGACCACCACCCTTGTACGGCACATGCTGCATGCGCACGCCTGCCATCATGCTGAACAGCGCCCCGGCGAGATGATCGGCACGGCCCGGGCCGGAGGAGCCGTAGTTGAGCTTGTCCGGGTTGGCCTTCGCATAGGCAATCAGGTCTTTCACCGAGTGCACCGGCAGCGACGGGTGCACGACCAGCACGTTGAGTGCCGACACCGCGCGCAGGATCGGTGCGAAATCCTTGAGCGGGTCGTAGGAGAGCTTCCGGTACAGGCTAGGGTTGACGGCGAGCGGGCCGACGCCGCCCTGGGCCAGCGTGTAGCCATCCGGAATCGAGCGCGCCAGCATCTCGAGCCCGTTGATGCCCCCTGCGCCCGCCCGATTGTCGATGATGAACTGCTGTCCCAGGCGCTCGGACAGCTTCTGCGCGATGATCCGAGTGGTGATGTCGGCCCCGCCACCGGGCGCGACGGGCACGATCATGCGCACCGGCCGCACAGGATAGCCCTGCGCGAACGCCAGCGCCGACATCAAGGCCCCGATGCTGGCAATGAGGGCGACCGGTACCATCACTCCACGTTCAACAATGCAGAAAACCCGGCAGGCGTGCGGGTGGCCTCGGCGAAAAGACGCGGGTGATCACGACTTCGCCTCCCTGGCAGGCAATGACGGTGTTGAGCAACTGCTTGATGATGTCGGTCGTTGACGACACGCGGGTGAAAGGTCCTGCGTGGCGTCCGGGGTGCCGGGCGCCACGCAGGCGCACCCGTATTGTGAGCAACGCGCCCGGCGGCGGCAAGTTCAGTTCTTCAAGCCCGATACCCTTGTTGCGATCGCGCTGCGCTGGGACCTCGGTCGGACCCTCGTAGATGCGCATCAGGCCGCGCCGGAAGATGCCTTCGTCACGCAGGTTGCTAGCGAAAGTCGTGGGTGACGATACCTACGCTAGGATCGACAGCCTGGGTCCAGGGCGCCTCGCTGATCACCCGCCGGCTGCACGCATAGCCCGCCTGATGACGGGCGTGGATGCCCTGCGTGCTGAAATCGATGTCGCGTGTATGGTCTTCGTGCTCGAGGCGCGGCACGTCGAGGCGGATCAGATGCATGCGCGTCGCACAACCCCAGGCGGCCAGCTCCTTCACGTCTTCGCGAGAGCGCGCGTCTTCCGGCAGGTGCAACGACAGCTCCCGGATGATGTGACGCATGTGATGGATCTGCGCCTGTCGTGCGGTATGGCTGGTAGCGCGACTCGCGTACTGGATCTCCTTGTGCCTGCCCGTGACCTGCCAGAGAGTCTCCGGCTCAGGGCCTTCGGTGTTCCAGAGCTGAACCGCAAACACCACCGAGTCGCGCCGCGGATTGTCGTCGAACACGATCTCGATCGGCGTATTGGAATAGACGCCGCCATCCCAGTAGGGCTCGCCATCGATGCGCACGGCAGGGAATGCGGGGGGCAGCGCACCCGAGGCCATGATGTGGTCCAGACGCAGACGCTCGTTGCGGCTGTCGAAGTAGTGCATCGCACCGGTGCGCACGTTGACCGCGCCGACGGTGAGCCGGGTCTTCCCGGTTGCGAGGTAGTCGAAGTCGATCAGTGCCTCGAGGGTGTCGCGCAGGGGTTTGGTCGAGTAGTACGACGCACGATCGATGCCGAGCACGGCATGCTGCCCCAGCATCGCCATCGGGTTGGGTGCAAAAAAGCCCTCGATGCCGCGCGCGACCGTGTTGAAGTTGGTGAACACGCTGCCGAGCCCGGGAAACAGGCCGGGCATCGGCATGCTGCGGCGAATTGCCATGGCGTCCCAGAAAGTCTGCAGTTTCGCCAGTCGCTGTTCAGGGGGATTGCCGGCGATGATCCCGGCTTGAATGGCGCCGATCGATGTGCCGATGACCCAGTCCGGATCGATGTCCGCTTCGTGCATCGCCTGGTAGACGCCTGCCTGGTACGCCCCGACCGCCCCACCGCCCTGAAGGGCAAGGACGATCTGGCACGGGATCGAGCCGCCCGGACCGCTGTGCATCGGGACGTTTTCGCACGCAATGGAATGATCGGACATGATCGCCTCTCGGTTGTTGGTCTTCGTAACGATAAGCGCGTCGAGGATTGCCCGCAGCGGACTCGGTGGCGGTCACCCGATACGTTCGCTTGCTCTCGACGACAGCGTCGGCCGCGTCCCGCACACATACGGGGCGCTCGTCCCGGCGGATTCGTCCAGCGTCGAACTTCCACGCCGGACTTCGGCCGAGGCGTGCGCCTAAGGGCCTGGGGGTGCCGCCGGATCCGAAAGAAACATCTGCACCAGATCGTTGTGGAAGCGCAGGCCGAGGGGGGTCGGCTGCAACCATCGATGGTCGCGCAGCAGCAATCCCCGCGCCTCGGCCGCATCGAGCTTCGCGCCGATATGGCTCAACGGCAGCCCGGTGCGCTCGGTGAACGACCTCACCGCGACGCCGTCGACGAGGCGTAACGCGTTCAACATGAACTCGAAGGCCAGTTCATCGTCGGCCACGTCGTGCTGTTCGGACACGGCCTCGCCGGCGAGCGCGGTATCAATATAGTGTTGCGGTTGCCGATGCCGCACCTGGCGGAAGATGCGATCGGGCAGCGACAGCTTGCCGTGCGCTCCTGCGCCGATACCGAGATAGTCGCCGAAGGTCCAGTAGTTCAGATTGTGGCGCGCCCGGTGTCCGGGCGCGGCGAACGCGGAGATTTCGTAGCGCTCTAGACCCGCCGCAGCCAGACGGTCATGCACGACCTGCTCGATGCGCTCGGACGCATCTTCGTCGGGCAGCTTCGGCGGGTAACGGTGGAAGTAGGTGTTGGGTTCGACGGTGAGCTGGTAGGCAGACAGGTGGCGAACGCCGAGCGCGAGAGCGGTTTCGAGGTCCGCCAGCGCGGCCTCCGGCGTCTGCTCAGGCAGGGCGTACATCAGGTCGACGTTCACCCGGCCGAACCAGCGAAGCGCACCTTCGATCGCCGCACGGGCTTCATCGCCGTCGTGCACGCGTCCGAGGGCGCGCAGCGAATCCGGCTGGAAGGACTGCACGCCGATCGACAGCCGGTTCACGCCGGCGTCGCGAAACGCGCGGAACTTCTCGACCTCGAAGGTGCCGGGGTTGGCCTCCAGCGTGATCTCGACGTCGGCGTCGAGCGACAGTCGTGCGCGCACCGCATCGAGAACCGTTTCGATCGAGCGCGGGGCGAACAGGCTCGGCGTGCCGCCGCCGAAGAAGACCGTGACGGTGCGACGACCCCACACCGACGGCAACGCGGACTCCAGGTCGGCGATCAGTGCGTCGACATAACGATCTTCCGGCGTGGTCCCGCGCGCTTCATGCGAATTGAAGTCGCAGTACGGGCACTTCCGGACGCACCAGGGAATATGGATATAGAGCGCGAGCGGCGGCAGCACAGCGAGGCGACGGGGGGCGATGAATCCGATCGGTAACAACGACATGTGCTCAGAGTAACTGCTGATGCACCCCGGAACACGTCGAACGGCAACCGTTCGCCTACCCTGCTTGCGTGATTCGAGACGAATCAAGCGCATGCCGCGACATCCATTTCCTCGATCGAGCCGTACCGCAACGACGATGGCCTGCCGTGCATTGGGTGCATTGTTTGCGTTCGCCTGTCCGGCTACACCGTTATGCGAGCACCGTTACTTGCTTCAATTATTTCGATCACCCACCCGTCGCATTCACTGGAGCGTCACATGAAGACTTTTCGTCCCCGAACACTACTAGCGGCAGGTTGTGCTGCAGCGGCGCTTGCGCTACCGACCATCGGCTACAGCGCGTCAGTCAGCGTCGTTGCACCGAACGCACTCGAATTCGCCCCCGGCAACGCGCAAAGCCCTGCGCCGTTCAACTTTTATGGCAGCAGCGGCAGTCGCACCCAGATGGTCTACTCGTCATCGTTCTTTCAGACGAGCGGGCCGCTCTCGATCAACGAGATCCTGTTCCGGCCGTTTCCTGGCTTCGCTCCCAGCGGCTTTTTCGGTGACACGTTGAATATCTCCAACGTGACCGTCCAACTTTCCACGACCTCGCGACTCGATGAAGCCGGCACCCCGTTGGCAGCAACCTTTGCGAGCAACGTCGGAGCCAATGTGCAGACTGTGTACAGCGGGGCGTTGAGCATCACCACCGCGGCCACTGCGGGCCCCACGGCTGCTTTCGACTACCGGATCGCGTTGCAGTCGGCTTTTGCTTACGACCCGTCACAGGGCAACCTGCTGCTCGACGTATTGATTCCCGATGGCGCAGTCGTCTCGGGCCCGGGCTTGCTCGGCTTTGGAACGTTCGACAATGTAAACACCGCCAACGACGGGGTATACAGCGTCAATAACATCGGTTCGGGCAGTGCACTCTCCGGAACGGCGAATACGGCCGGCGCGATCGCCAAGTTCCTCGGCGAAACTCCCGGACCCGGCGTGGCGGTGATACCGGTTCCGGCGGCACTGCCGCTGATGTTGTCAGGCTTGATCGGCCTGGGAATATTCGCGCGTCGCAAACAGCAAGCGTAAGGATGCGCCGCACCTGACGGACGAACGCGGGGCCCGTGGCTCACGACCCCGCGTACGCGCCGGCAGCGGCGTCCTGCCACAATCGAGGCTCCTGACTGCTGGAGCCGCCGATGTCGCTGGACCCCGACTACTACGAACGCCAGTACAACAACCGGTTGACGATTCCGGACGCCAATGCGTTCAACGCTCGTGGCGCCGAGCGGTCAATCGCAGCGCGCGCACGGCTGCGCGCTCATCTGGATCTCGAGTACGGTCCGTCGCCACGGCAGCGCATCGACCTGTTTCCCGCGGCCGATCCCGCGTCTCCCCTGCTCTCGTTCATTCACGGCGGCTACTGGCGGGCGCGCGACAAGGCCGAATTCTCATTCATCGCCGAGCCGTTCGTCGCCGCGGGTATCAGCGTCGCGCTACCCGAGTACGACCTCACGCCTGCGGTCGATGTCCGGACGATCGTCGCACAGATGATCGACGCGCATGTGTGGCTGTACCGCAATGCCGCGACCTACGGGGCAGACCCGTCGCGCCTGTTCGTTGCAGGTCACTCCGCCGGTGGCCACCTGAGCGCGATGATGGCGACGGTGAAATGGCCGTGCGTCGATGGGGATCACCTCGCCAGGCCCGACGCTGCGCCCTCGGCAAATGACCTACCCCTCGACCTCGTCAAGGGGGTCTACACGATCAGCGGCGTGTTCGATCTGGCACCGATGCTGCATTTCTCGTTCAACGCCGACATCGGCCTCGACCAGGCCAGTGCGAAGTCGCTGAGCCCGATCACGCAAACACCCGCTCGGCCAATGCCGGTCCATACCGCCGTCGGCGCGCTGGAGAGCGACGAGTTCAAGCGTCAGTGTCGCGTGCTTGCCGAGCACTGGCCGAACAACGTACGCGGCCACCTCGAAGTGCCGGACTGCCACCATCTGTCGATCGTCGAAGCCCTAGCGGACCCCCGCAGCCTACTGTTTCGATCAGTGCGCGACATGGTCCAGCGGAGCTGACGGCGAGACCGATGCGCGTTAAGTCAGGCAACGCGCAACTGCGGCATCATGAGCGCCTGTTAAACGACACATCGAGGAGCCTCCGCATGGGAACCGCCCGCCATCCAATGCCCCCGGAAGTGCAAGACCTGTCGCTCGAACAGGTGATGGACAAGTACGTCGCGCGCTTCGCTGACCGCCCGGCCGACTGGTACGCGTTCGAAGACGCCAAGATCGAGGGTTTCAAGCGCGCGCAGCACCGTTTCATCGGCGCCGGCGCCTCGGGCAAGCACGACGATCCGAACGTGGTGCCCGCACGCGGTTTTACGCTGACGATCATGTTCGTCAACCCTGGGCAGGGCAACGCGGCACATACCCACGAGTCGGAGGAGTGCTTCTTCGTGCTTCGAGGTTTTCTCGACGTGTTCGTCGAAGACGAAGCCGGGCGCCAGGTGTGGCAGCGACTGGGGCCGTGGGACTGCGTTTCGTGTCCGCCCGGGGTGATTCATGGCTACGAGAATCGCAGCCTCGAGCCGGTGTATTTCCAGGTGATGCACGGGCGCGCGCGACCCGAGACGATGGGTTACGCCGACGCGGCGCTGTTCGACAAGCGTGACGAGCACCTGAAGGCCGCCCCGACCTCGGCGGTCACCGTCCCGGTCTGAGCATGGGCGCGCGCCGTTTTAGCTTGCGTCATGGCGCCCGGATCGACTACATTCACGCCATGTCACCGCGCGCCGCATTCTTCTGGTCGTTTTACGGTTTCTTCTCGCCACTGGCGGAAGGACTCGATCGGCGCTGCTGAAACGACCCCGAACTCGATCCCGACCGCCAGGCCGAAAACCTGGCGGTTTTTTTTCGTCGGGTCGCCGGTGAGGCTCCCGCAACGAATGTAGCCCGATGGAGATGCACGATGACGCACAACACCGATGACGTACGGATCAAGGAGATCAAGGAGCTCGCTCCGCCGGCGCATGTGATCCGCGAATTCCCGATCGACGAGCAGATCTCCGATCTGGTGTTCGACGCGCGTGAGAAAGTGCATCGCATCGCGCACGGCATGGACGACCGCGTCGTCGTGATCATCGGGCCGTGCTCGATCCACGACCCGCGCGCCGCGCTCGAGTATGTCGAGCGGCTCGCGCCCGAGCGCAAGCGTCTTGCCGGGGAGCTCGAGATCATCATGCGCGTCTACTTCGAGAAGCCGCGCACGACCGTCGGCTGGAAAGGGCTGATCAACGATCCGCAGCTCGACGGCAGTTTCCAGATCAACCAGGGGTTGCGCGGTGCGCGCCAACTGTTGCTGGAGATCAACCGGCGCGGCGTCCCGGCCGGCTGCGAGTTCCTCGACATGATCACCCCACAGTACATTGCCGACACCGTCAGCTGGGGCGCGATCGGCGCGCGTACCACCGAAAGCCAGTCGCACCGCGAACTCGCATCGGGACTGTCCTGCCCGGTCGGGTTCAAGAACGGCACCGACGGCAGCGTGAAGATCGCGGTCGATGCGATCAAGGCCGCCGAACGTCCGCATCACTTCCTCTCGGTGACCAAGGCGGGGCACTCGGCGATCGTCTCGACCAGTGGCAACGAGGACTGCCATATCATCCTGCGCGGCGGCAAGGTACCGAACTACGATGCGGCGAGCGTGGAGGCGGCCTGCGCCGAACTGGCGAAATCCGGTCTGGCGCAGCGCCTGATGATCGACACCAGTCACAGCAACAGTTCGAAGAAGCACGAAAACCAGATTCTGGTCGCGCACGACATCGCCGCCCAGATCGCCAGTGGCAGCGATCGCATCATCGGCATGATGATCGAGAGCCATCTGGTCGCCGGGCGACAGGATCTTGTACCGGGGGAAACGCTCACCTATGGTCAGTCGATCACCGACGCCTGCATCGCGTGGGAGGACAGCGTGCCGGTGCTCGATGCGCTGGCAGCGGCAGTGCGGGAGCGGCGAACGAAAGCCGCGAACTACAACGGAAAGTAGGCCGAAACGGTTCTTCCTCGATTCGCGGGTCAGCCGGAACGCGTCACGAACGTTTAGCTCTTTACACGCGCGAGATCGACGAGGCGCGAAGGTTGCGCGTGTTTCAACGTGTAACGGACGCCAGGACGCGGTCAGGGCTTTCCCCGGTTCTTCGATTTGGGTCTAGCCTTCTCTACGGCACAGGTGTCATCGGATCGGCACCGAGGAGGGATTATGAATAAACGGCTGCAGACAGGCGCCGCGACGATTTGCCTCGCCGCGTTGGGTATCGCATCGAGCCTTACGGCGTCGGCGAACGACCGTGACGGACATCGCCATCGGCATCACCACCAACAGCAGCACCACCAACAGCACCACCCGCAGCATCATCAGCCGCACCATGGCAGAGCGAGCGTGACATTCCAATTCGGTGGGCCCGCGTACGCCCCTGCCTATCGTCCAGCGCCGCGGAGCTATTATTATTCTCCGCCGGTCGTCTACGCGCCGCCGGTTGTGTACTCGTCCCGCCCTGCGGTGGTGTACGCGCCACCCGTCGTTTACGCGCGTCCCGTCGCCCCGCCCGTGTATGTCGAGCGCAGCGATGTGCCGGCGGCTGTTTCGTACTGGTACTTCTGCCGCGAGGCGGATGCCTACTATCCCTATGTACAGGACTGCCCGTCGGCCTGGGAGCCGGTGGTGCCGCGTCCGCCATCCGCCGGACGATGAGCGCAGAATCCGACCGTCGAGTTGGATGCGAACGCAACCATTGCCGGGCCGAGGAGTCGACATGACCACACTGCTGAGAACCGTTGCAACGATAGCGCTCGTCTCGCTCGGAGTGCTGGCGATGACGCCGGCGCTGGCACAACACCATCGTCATGGCGGTTGGCACGGCCACGGGTGGCATGGTGGGCATGGCGGAGGGCGGATCGGCATCTACCTGGGTGGTCCGCTGTTCGCGCCGTCCTATTACCCGCCGCCTTACTACTACGCCTATCCCCCGACGGTGTACGTGCAACCTGCGGCTCCGACGGTCTACGTCGAGCGCAGCGACCTGCAGGCGCCTCTGCCGCCGGCGCCGCATAGCGCGCCCCCTCAGTCCGCCCAGGCGGCCCCGACGCCGCCGCAGGCCGCCGACTGGTACTTCTGTGCCGAGTCGAACGCCTACTATCCCTACGTCAGGGAATGCGCGTCGACGTGGCAACGCGTCGCGCCGCAACCCCCGTCGTTGTCGCGGTAGGCGCATCGCCATGGGCCGATCGATCTCCTCCTGGCTTCGCACCTGCGCGACGATCGTGCCGCTGGCGCTGGGCGCGTGCGTCTCGTTACCGCCCGGACCGAGCGTCAACTCGTTCCCCGGAACCGGACGCAGCTTCGACCAGTTCCGGAGCGACGATTCGCAATGCCGCATCTACTCGACCGACGCCGTCGGAGGCAGCAGCGCGGCGCGCGCACAGACCGATAGCGCGCTGACCAGCGCAGCGGT